>NZ_JAGQDD010000029.1:0-46379 GCF_018069845.1 Ideonella alba | reverse complement strand
GTGGTTCTGACTGGAGCCACCCTCTTGGAGGGGGGCTGGGGGGAGCCCAACGTTCGGGGCCTTGGCCCACAGCGGCCAACGGCCGCTGTGGGCAGCAAACCGCCGCCCAAGCCCGCAGATGCCCCCCCAAACCCCGGCTTTTCGCGGCTAAGCAGGCCTCAAGTTCCCGGGATCATCGTGTCATCCCCCTGAATGGGAGCAGTACACCATGATCCGATCACTCTGGATTTCGAAGACCGGGATGGAAGCCCAGCAGACGCAGCTGGACCACATCTCCAACAACCTCGCCAATGCCGCGACGAATGGCTACAAGCGTTCGCATGCGGTGTTCGAGGACCTGATGTACCAGAACCTGCGCCAGAGCGGCGCCGCCAGTTCCGAGCAGACCCAGTTGCCCACCGGCCTGCAGGTCGGCCTGGGCACGCGGGCGGTAGCCTCGGCGCGGGACTTCTCGCAGGGCAACCTGCAGCAGAGCTCCAACAACCTGGACGTGGCCATCAACGGCAACGGCTTCCTGCTGGTCACGCTGCCCGACGGTGGCACCGGCTACACGCGCGACGGTGCGCTGAAGATGGATGCCCAGGGCCAGATCGTCAACAACTCGGGCTACGTCGTCCAGCCCGGCATCACCATCCCGGCGAACGCGCAGAGCGTGTCGATCAGCCCCAGCGGCCAGGTCAGCGTGACGCTGCCGGGCCAGGCCACACCGCAGGTGCTGGGCCAGTTCTCGATGGCCTCGTTCGCCAACCCGGGCGGCCTGGAGCCGCGCGGCCAGAACCTCTTCACCGAGACCGCCGCGTCGGGCACGCCCAATGCCGCGGTGCCCGGCACCAACGGCCTGGGCACGCTGCAGCAGGGCTACCTCGAGACCAGCAACGTCAACATGGTCGAGGAGCTGGTGACGATGATCCAGACCCAGCGCAGCTACGAGCTGAACTCCAAGGCCATCTCCACCTCCGACCAGATGCTCCAGCGTCTGGCGCAACTCTGAGGCCTGCCATGATGCGTCGCCTGGCTGCCGCGTCGATCGCCACCATCGTCATGCTGGCGCTGGCCGCTTGTGGCGGCGGCGATGTCGACCAGCCGGTGGGCCGCATCCAGGCCCAGCAGATGCCCGTGGCCGCGACCGCGGTCGAGACCGGCCGCGCGCTGGACCTGGCGATCGAGGGCGATGGCCAGTTCGTCTGGCGCACCGGCAGCGGCCAGACCGTCTACAGCCGCGAGGCCAGCCTGGGCCTGGGTGCCGACGGCCTGGTCAACCGCAGCGGCGCGCGCCTGATGGGCCTGGCGCCCGGCAGCAGCGATGCCGCCGCGCTGGTGCCGCTGACGGTGCCGGAGCTGATGTCCTCGCATGCCACCACGGGGCTGTCCCTTGAGTTCAACCTCGACTCGCGCCTGAGCGTCACCGACCTCGGATTCACGCCGCGCATCGACTTCGCCAACGCCGGAACCTACAACCACGCCACCTCGGCCGAGGTTTTCGACGGCAACGGTGTGTCGGTGGCACTGGTCGTCTATTTCCAGAAGCGTGCCGACGACCAGTGGAACGTCTATGTCAACGCCAATGGCGCGACGGTCGCTGGCACCGCAGACGACCCGCAGCCCGTTGTCACCTTGAGCTTCCTGCCCGACGGCAGCACGCCGTCGCCCAGCTCGACCACGCTGAACGTCCCGTCTTCGGTCAATGCCCAGGGAATGACCACGCAGCCCATCGCAGGGCTTGCCCTGGATCTGTCGCGTGCGACCCAATATGGCTCGTTCTTCTCGGTGACCGACGTGCGTCAGGACGGCTACGCCGCGGGTCGCCTGGTCAGCCTGCTCGTCGAAAGCGGCGGCGGCCTGACGGCCGAGTATTCGAACGGCCAGCGCGCCGACCGGGGTCGGATCATGCTGGCCCGCTTCGCCGGCACCGAGCGCTTCATGCCCACCCCCCAGGGCTGGCAGCAGGTGTCGGGCGCTGCGCCGGTCATCACGGCGCCGGGCCTGGGCCTGAACGGCACCTTGCGCACCGGCGCGCTCGAGACCGACGCCCAGCTGCGCAGCCACACCGGCCATTGATTCCTGCAGGACACACGACCATGTCGATCACCCTCACCCGCCTCCTGCCCGCGCTGACGCTGGCGGCCCTGGCCGGTTGCACCACCATCTACCCGACCCCCCAGGTCGACTTCGCCCACGCCACCGCCCCCGCGGCACCGGCCAGCGGCCCGAGCGCGTTCCCCGAGCTGCAGCCGCTGCCGTACACCGCCCCGGTCGCGATGGGCGGCAATGGCGCGATCTACCAGGCCGCGGCCTACCGTCCGCTGTTCGAGGACTACCGCGCGCGCATGGTGGGCGACACGCTGACGATCAACATCGTCGAGAACGTCAGCGCCACCCAGACCGCCAACAGCACCGTGGGCAAGACCGGCAAGGTCGAGTCCAGCGCCTCGTCGCTGAGCGGTCTGTCGGCGCTGGGGCTGTCGCGTCTGGGCATCTCGGGCAGCAGCGCCAACAACTTCGAAGGCAAAGGCACCACCGCCACCACCAACCAGTTCAGCGGCACGATCACCGCCACCGTGGTGGGCGTGCTGCCCAATGGTCACCTGCTGGTGGCCGGCGAGAAGCAGGTGGGTGTCAACCAGCGCGTCGATGTGCTGCGCTTCACCGGCCAGGTCGATCCGCGTGCCATCGCGCCGGGCAACACCGTGCAGAGCGCGCAGATCGCCAATGTCCGCATCGAGAACCGCGGTCGCGGTGCGATCGAGGATGCCCAGGGCATGAACTGGCTGGGCCGCTTTTTCCTGAACCTGCTGCCGATCTGATGAGCCTCGTGATGAACGCGCCCGACCGTACCGAACGACTGCTGCGCCTGGCCGCCATGCTGGCGGCCGTGATGGCCAGTGCCGCCCTGTGGTGGCCCTGGCCCGCACAGGCCAGCCAGCGCATCAAGGAAGTCGCCTCGGTGCAGGGCGTGCGACCCAACCAGCTGATGGGCTACGGCCTGGTGATCGGCCTGGACGGCACCGGCGACCAGACCACCCAGACGCCGTTCACCGCGCAAAGCGTCAACTCGATGCTGCAGCAGATGGGCGTGACCGTGCCGGCCGGCGCCCAGATGCAGTTGAAGAACGTGGCGGCGGTGCTGGTCACGGCCACGCTGCCGCCCTTCGCCCAGCCGGGCCAGCAGATCGATGTGAGTGTGTCGTCGATCGGCAATGCCAAGAGCCTGCGCGGCGGCAGCCTGGTCGCCACCGCGCTCAAGGGTGCCGACGGGCAGATCTATGCGATGGCCCAGGGCGGCCTGATCGTGGGTGGCGCGGGCGCGTCGGCCGGCGGCGCCAAGGTGCAGATCAACCACCTGGGCGGCGGTCGCATCCCGCAGGGCGCCACGGTGGAGCGCGCCGTGCCCACGCCGCTGCTGGTGGGCGAGTTCGTGCAGCTGGACCTCAGCTCGGGCGACTTCGCCACCGCCAATGCCGTGGCCAAGGCGATCAACGGCGCCAAGGGCGAGGGCACGGCCCAGGCCATCGACGGCCGCGTCGTGCGCGTGCGCGCACCGCAGGACAGCGCCCAGCGCGTGGCCTTCCTGGCCGAGGTCGAGAACCTGCCGCTGACGCTGGAGAAGCCCGCCGCCAAGGTGGTGCTCAACCCGCGCACCGGCTCGATCGTGATGAACCAGAGCGTCACGCTGGCGCCCTGCGCCGTGGCGCACGGCAGCCTGGCGGTGACGATCAGCTCGACCCCGCAGGTCAGCCAGCCGGGCGCGCTGTCGGGCGGTCAGACCGTGGTCACCGAGAAGAACGACATCCAGGTCACCCAGCAGGGCGGCCAGGTCATCAACGTGCCCGCCAGCGCGCAGCTGGCCGACGTGGTCAAGGCGCTCAACGCGCTGGGTGCCACGCCCCAGGACCTGCTGGCCATCCTGCAGGCGATGAAGTCGGCCGGCGCGCTGCAGGCCGAGCTCGAGGTCATCTGAGGCAAGCGCCATGGCCGCCATCCCCACCACCTTCCAGAACGCCGCGCGCACCGGATTCGGTGATGCCCGGGGCGTTGAATCGCTGCGCCGGCAGGCCGCAGCTGACCCGAAGACCGCGGTGCGCGAGGCCGCCAAGCAGTTCGAATCGCTGTTCATGCAGGAACTGCTGAAGACCATGCGCCAGGCCTCCGAGCCCGGCCAGGACGGCAGCTTCGACAACGAAGGCAGCAAGCTCGGCCGCGAGATGCTGGATGCGCAGTGGGCGGCCAAGGTGGCCGGCCGCCCGGGCGGCCTGAGCGATGTGATCGCCCGCCAGCTTGAGCGCAACATGGGCCTGCAGCCCGGTCCGATTCCCAAGCCCGACACCACCTCCACGCCCATCGGCGCGGCCCAGCCCAGCGGCATCCCCACGCAATCGGCGGCCGACTTCGTCGCCCGCCACACCGCCTCGGCCCAGGCCGCCGAGGCCAGCACCGGCATCCCGGCCACCTTCATGGTGGCGCAGGCCGCCCATGAGAGCGGCTGGGGCAAGAAAGAGATGAAGGCCGCCGATGGCAGCAACACCTTCAACCTTTTCGGCATCAAGGCCAGCCCGAACTGGAAGGGCGCCACCGCCGACGTGGTGACCACCGAGTACATCAACGGCACGCCGCGCAAGGTGGTGCAGAAGTTCCGCGCCTACAGAAGCTACGCCGAGTCCTTCGCCGACTACGCCAGCCTGATGAAGAACAGCCCGCGCTATGCCAAGGTCGTGGCCGCCGGTGCCGATGCCAAGGGCTTCGCCCAGGGCCTGCAGAACGCCGGCTACGCCACCGACCCCGCCTACGCCAGCAAGCTCGGCAAGGTGATCAACACCACGCTGCGCCTGCAGCGCAGCCTGAGCGCCTGAAGGAGAACCTGGCATGTCGACCTCCGGATTGATGGCCATCGGCCTGCGCGCCATGCTGGCCAACAGCGCCGCCTTGCAGGTCACCGGCCACAACATCGCCAACGCCGGTGTCCAGGGCTATTCGCGCCAGTCGGCGATCCTGGCCACCAACACCGGCCAGTTCACCGGTGCGGGCTTCTTCGGCAAGGGCTCGAACGTGGTGGACGTGCGCCGCGCCCACGACCAGTTCCTCACCGCCCAGGCGCATGCCGCGGCATCGCTGTCGAGCATGGACGGCATGCGCTCGGTCCAGCTGCAGCAGCTGGAAGATGTGTTCCCGCCCGGTACCGCCGGCATCGGCTATGCGATGGGTGAGTTCCTGAACGCCGCCGCCGACCTGGCCAGCGTGCCGGCCGACGGTTCCGCGCGCCAGGTCTACCTGGCCCGTGCCGCCGACGTGGCGGCGCGCTTCTCCAGCGCGGCCGGCCGCATCGAGGTGCTGCAGGACGGCGTGCGCTCCGACCTGGCCAGCTCCGCCGAGACCGTCAATGGCCTGGCCCAGGACATTGCCACGCTGAACGACCGCATCGCCTCGGTCTGGTCGCTGGGCCAACGCCCCAACGACCTGCTCGACCAGCGCGACGAGCTGGTGCACCAGCTCAGCCAGTACCTGCAGGTCAGCACCATCGAAGCCGACGACGGCACGCTGGGCGTGTTCATTGCCGGCGGTCAGCGCCTGGTGCTGGGCACCGAGGCCTCAAAGCTCAGCGTCGGCCCGGACCCCGCTGATCCCAGCCGCGCGGCCCTGTCCCTGGTGTCTGCCGGCGAAACGCTGCCGATCGACGACCAGATGGTCACCGGCGGCTCGATCGCCGGCCTGCTGCGCTACCAGAACCACGACCTGGTGGACATGCGCAACCAGCTGGGCCAGATGGCCACGGTGTTCGCCGCCAAGATGAACGACCAGCAGGCCATGGGCCTGGACCTGGGCGACCCGCCCGGGGCCGGCGCGGCGCTGTTCGGCATCACCGCACCGACCGTGGTGCCCAACCGCAACAACGCGCGCGACGGCAATGGCGACCTGATCGCCACCGTCAACGTCGACATCGCCGACGCCACGCTGCTGCAGGCCAGCGATTACGAGCTGACCAACGACCCCGACAACCCGGGCCAGTTCCTGCTGAAGCGGCTGACCGACGGCCTGACCCGCAGCATTGTCGACGGCGACACGGTGGACGGCTTCACCGTCAGCGTGCCGCCGCCCGGTCTGCAGGCCGGCGACCGCTTCCTGCTGCAGCCGGTCGGCCATGCCGCCACCGGCATGGCCCGTGTGCTGGACGACCCGGACGGCATTGCCGCGGCAGCGCCGGTGACCGCCACCATGGGCGACGCCAACACCGGCACCGCCACCGTCGCCTCGCTGAAGGTGGTCAGCACCGGCATCGACCCCAACCTGAGCGTGGCGATCAGCTTCAATGACGACACCGGGAACTACGACTACAGCATCACCGACGCCAGTGGCACGGTGGTCGACAGCGGCAGCGGCGCCTGGGTGGCCGGCCAGCCGATCGCCTTCAACGGCTTTGAGCTGCGCCTGAACGGCGTGCCCAAGACCGGGGACACGATCAGCATCGCCAAGACCCAGTTCCCCGCCACCAACAACGGCAACGCGCTGCAGGTGGCGGCGCTGCGCGACGAGCGCTTCGTCGGCCGCACGATGCGCCAGGACGGCAGCATCGCCGAAGGCGCCACCCTCACCGACGCCTACGCCAACACCATGTCGGACATCGGCGTGCGGGTGCAGAGCGCCAAGACCGCCGCGCAGATCTCCGAATCGGCCTACACCCAGGCGACCGATGCCGTGACCTCCAAGGTCGGCGTCAACCTGGACGAAGAGGCCGCGATGCTGCTGCAGTTCCAGCAAAGCTACCAGGCAGCCGCCAAGGTGCTGCAGGTGGCGCAGCAGGTGTTCGACACCATGCTGCAGCTCGGCCAGTGACCGAGTGACCTTCCAGGAGTCCATCCATGTTCCGCGTCGCCACCCTGAATGCCTACGACAAGGTGATCAACACGCTGCAGAAGCGCCAGCAGGACCTGGTCGAGGCGCAGCAGCAGCTCACCAGCGGCAAGCGGGTGCTGCACGCCAGCGACGACCCGGTCGCCGCGGCGCGGGCCGAGCGGGCGCGCGCGCTGCAGCAGCGCTCCGAGGCCAACCAGCGCGCGGTGGACGCCAGCAAGAATTCGATGACGCTGACCGAGTCGGCACTGGGCGATGCCGGCGAGCTGTTGCAGCAGGCGCGTGAGCTGGTGGTGGCCGCCGGCAACGCCAGCTACAGCGATGCCCAGCGCCAGGACGTGGCCAAGCAGCTGGCCGAGATCCGCAAGCAGCTGATGAGCGTGGCCAACCGCGGCAATGGCGCCGGCGGCTTCGTCTTCTCGGGCCAGGGCACCAGCCAGCCGCCGTTCCTGGATGCCCCGGGCGGCGTGGCCTACACCGGCACCGGCGGCCAGGTGGAAGTGGCCTCGGATGAGCAACTGCCACTGACCTTCGACGGCCGCCAGGTCTGGATGGGCGCACGCACCGGCAACGGCGTCTTCGAGACCCGCAACCTGGGCAGCAGCAGCGCCTGGATCGACGCCGGCCGGGTGACCGATCCGGCCCAGATCACCGGCTCCACCTACAGCGTCAGCTTCAGCGTGGTCGGCGGTGTCACCACCTACAGCGTCTTCCAGGACGGCAATCCCACGGCGCTCAGTGGCCAGCCCTACACCTCGGGCCAGGCGATCACGATCGACGGCATGTCCTTCGCCGTCAACGGCACGCCGGCCGATGCCGATGCCTTCGAGATCACGCCCTCGGCCGTCGGCCTGTCGGTGTTCGATGCGCTGGACCGGGTGGTCAATGCGCTGAAGACGCCGAACCAGACCCCCACCCAGGTCACCCAGGCCGTGCAGACCGGCCTGCGCGACGTGGATCAGAGCCTGGGCCAGCTGCAATCGTCACGCAGCCTGGCCGGCGAGACGCTCAACCGCATCGAGGGCGTGCAGGCCCGGGTCACCGACCTGAAGCTGTTCGCCAAGACCACCGAGTCCGACGCCGAAGACCTGGACGAGACCCAGGCGATCTCGGACTTTGCCAACCAGCAGACCGGCTACCAGGTGGCCTTGCAAACCTACGCGACTCTGCAGAAGATGTCGCTGTTCCAGTACATCAACAGCTGAGCGGCCGACCGGCCTTGACCTGCGCGGGCCGGTTCGTCGTCCACCCAACCCTGTTCAGCCATGTCTGCCCCTGTGCTCGACCACCTGATCCTGGCGGGCAGCGCGCTGTTCGACGCGCGCCGCCAGCCGTCCATCGCCCGCCTGACCGTGCACCCGCTGCCTGGCGGCCCAGCGCCGGACCCCGAGGCACTGGCAGCGCTGCTGGCCGGGACCTGGCCCGCCGACGCCGGCCCGATCGCCCTGAACCTGACCAGCGAGACCTGGCTGCGTGCCCTGCTGGACTGGCTGGAGCGTGCCGGCGTGCAGGCGCACTGGCTGGTGGAGCTGCCAGCCTTCATGCTGGCCGATGCGGCCACCACCGACCGTCTGGCCACCTTGTCCTCGCACGGCCAGGGTCTGGTGCTCAAGGGCCGGCCGCTGGCACCGCTGGCGCCCGAGCAACTGCGCAGCTTCAAGCTGGCGGTGATCGATGTCGACGAGGAACGCCGCGTGCCGGGTGAGGCCTCGCCGGCGGTGCCTGCACGGTCGCTGCCCTTTGCCCAGTCGGGCGTGCACACACCGGCCGAGGCCTCCGCCGCGTTCAAGCGCGGCGCCACCGCGGTGGTGGGCTGGCCGCTGGGCGACCCGCCGGTCGGCGGCACGCAGCGGCGCGACTTCCCCGGCGCGGTGAGCACCGTGGCCGAGCTGATGCAGCGCCTGGACCGCGAGGAGCCGGTGGGCCGCCTCGACGAGGTGCTGCGCCGCGACCCGGCGCTGGCCTTCCGGCTGATCCGCTACATCAATTCGCCGGGCTTCGGCCTGTCGGTCGAGATCACCTCCTTCCAGCACGCCATCATGGTGCTGGGCTACCAGCGCCTCAAGCGCTGGCTGGCGCTGCTGCTGACCAGCACCGTCGACAGCCCCGACCTGCAGCCGATGATGCATCTGGCCGTGCGCCGTGGCCTGCTGATGGAGGAGCTGGCGCGCCTGCAGGGCGACGAGACCCTGCGCAACGAGGCCTTCATCTGCGGCGTGTTCTCGCTGCTCGACCGCATGCTGGTCCAGCCCTTCACCCAGCTGCTGTCCAAGCTGCCGGTGCCCGAGCGCGTGGCCCTGGCACTGCTGGATGGCGCGGGCGCCCATGCCCCGGGTCTGGCACTGGCCCAGGCGGTGGAGGCCGGGCTGCCCTATGACATCGAGGCGGCGATGGAGTCGCTGTTGCTGACGCCTGGCGAGTACAACGAGGCGGTGCTGAAGTCGCTGGCCGCGGCGCGACAGCTGCAGGGCTGAGGCGCGCTGCCCGCACAGGCGGGCGACGCGTACACTCGTCGCAGCCCTGCTGCGCGACATGAGTTCCATCCTCCGCTCCTCCTCCATTCCCCTGGGCGCCGCGCGCGCCCCCCGGCCCTGTGCCGACACCGATGTCGAGGCCCTGCTGGAACTCAGCCCGCAGGCGCTGCTGATGTTCGACGAGCGGGGCCAGGTGCTGCGCAGCAACCCACCCCTGCGCCGTCTCGCCGGGCACGCCACCGAGCGCGTGGACCAGCTGCCCCCGGTCCTGCAACAGCTGCTGGGCTGGCCTGGCGACCTGCCACGCCCCGGTGCCCCGCGCGAGCTCGACGGCTTCGTCGACGGCCAGGACGGCCTGCGCCACCGGCTGCGCGCCCGCATCACCGCGCTGGCCCCGATGGAGCAGGGCGCGCGCTGGCTGGCGTCGTTTGACGACCGCAGCATCGAGGACGAGCGCGACCTCTCCAGGCTGGAGATCGCCGCGCTGATGGGCGACGCCGAGGTCGGCCTGGCCTCCTGGGACGCCGCCCGCGGCTGGGTGCCTCGGCCGGCCACCTCGGCGCGCCGGGCGGTTGGCGCCGCCGCAGGCGCGCCCTCGGCGGCGATCACCTCGGTCAGCAAGGAGCTGGTCGAGCCGGATTCACTGCCCGAGTACGAGCGCCTGCAGCGCGCGCTGCGCCAGCGCGAACGGGTGGAGGTGCGCTACGCGGTGCAGCATCCGCAGACCGGGCAGCGCTGGTTGATGTCGCGCGTCGAGCCCGGCGAGCTGTCACCGGGGCGCGCCGCCTTCAGCGTGATGACGCTGGACGTCAGCCAGGAGGAGGGCGCGCGCCGGCGCAACGAGCAGCTGCTGCGCGAGCTGACCGCCATCCTCGACGAGAACCCGGCCGGCATGGCCTACTTCCTGGGCCCGGGCCTGGTGCGCTGCAACCGCCGTTTCGAGCTGCTGCTGGGCCTGCCCGAGGGCAGCGCCCGCGGCGCCACGCTGGGCGAGCTGCTGCTGCGCGGCGGCGTTGCGCCCGAGGTGGTCGACGCCACGCTGGCCGCCTTCGTGCGTGACGACCGTTGCGCCACCGAATTCAGCCCCGGCGAGGTCGGCGGCAGCGGGCGCTGGTACGCGCTGGCGCTGCGCCGCTCGGGCGACATCGGCCGCGGCGCCGACGAGACCGTGGCGGTGCTGACCGACATCACCGAGCTGCGCCAGCGCGAGGCCGAGATGGCGGCGCTGGCGCGCGAGCGCGAGCTGATGTTCAGCCTGTCCGACGTGGGCATCGTCTACCAGCGCGACGGCCGCATCGAGCGCGCCAACCAGGCGATGGAAGAGCTCAGCGGCCACGACCAGGCCAGCCTGCAGGGCATGCCGCTGTCCGAGCTGTTCGCCGACGAGGCCAGCTACCTGGCGCACAGCGCCAGCGAGCGGCGCGACCTGGCCACCTCGGGCCGCCACAGCGCCGAGCGGCAGCTGCGCCGGCGCGACGGCCGCAGCCTGTGGGTGCTGTCCAGCCAGCGCCTGGTCGACACCGCCAACCCGCGCGCCGGCAGCATCTGCTCCTTTGTCAGCGTGGACGACCGTCGGCGCGCCCGCGAGCAGGTGCTGCTGCAGGCCGACCGCACGCGCGCCATCCTCGATTCGGTGCTGGTGGGCATCGTCAGCGTCGACGACCGCGGCATCGAGTGGATGAACCGCTCGGCGCGGCGCATGTTCGGCGGCGAGCTGGCCGATTTCGTCGGCCAGCAGATCGGCACCGTGGCCACCGCCGAGCCCGACCACCCGCTGCGCCGCACCGACTGGCTGACCACGCTGGAAGAAGGCCAGGCCGAGACCTTCGACTGCCGCCTGAAGGCGCGCGATGGCCGCGAGTTCTGGGTGGTGGGCAATGTGGTGGTGACCGGCCGCGAATCGCAGCAGCGCCAGCTGACCTTCGCGCTGATGGACATCGACAGCCGGCGCGAGGCCGAGGTGCAGATCGCCCGTGCCCGCGCCAGCCTGCAGCGCATCATTGAAACCGCACCGCTGGCCATTGCGCTGTTCGAGGCCGACAGCCACAAGGTGGTGCAGCTCAACCAGATGATGTCCGAGTTCGCCGGCCAGCCGCTGGCGCGGATGCAGGACCAGCCGCCGCTGCGCTGGCTGCCGGCCGATCTGGCCGAGCCGCTGGTGGCCGACCTGGACCGCGCCGCGCGCACCCACGCCAGCGTGCACCGCGAACTGCTGCTGCCGGCCACGCCGGGCCAGGCGCCGCGGGTCTGGGATGTGCGCATCGTGGCGCTGGACGCCCGCGGCGAGGTGCCCGAGCAGCTGCTGCTGGTGGCCGGCGATGTCACCGAGCAGCGCGCCGCCGACCAGGCGCGGCTGGAGGCCGCCATCGCCCAGCGCGAGATGCTGGTCAAGGAGGTCCACCACCGCATCAAGAACAACCTGCAGGGCGTGGCCGGCCTGCTGCAGCAGAACGCCCAGCGCCACCCCGAGGCGGCTGCAGCCATCGCCGAGGCGGTCAGCCAGGTCCACGCGATCGCCCAGGTGCACGGCCTGCAGGTCGGCATCAGCGGCCCCTTGCGGGTGCGCAACGTGGTGGAGGCGATCTGCGGCTCGGTGCAACGCATGTTCGGTCGGCCGATCAGCGTGACCATCGACGGCGCGGCGCCGCACCGCTTCGCGCTCAGCGAGGCCGATTCCATCCCGATCGCGCTGACCGTCAACGAGCTGCTGACCAATGCCATCAAGCACAGCGGCGCCGGCGGCGCGCTGGGCTGCCAGGTGCACTTCGGCGAGCAGGAGGTGTCGATCGCGGTGGTCAACGACGGCCGGCTGCCCGAGGGCTTCCAGCTCTCGGCGGTGCCCACCGGCATCTCGGGCCTGGGCCTGGTGCGGGCGCTGCTGCCGCGCAAGGGCGCCGCCCTGGCGCTGGAGCAGCAGGGCGGCAGCGTGGTGGCCGCGCTGCGCCTGCAGCCGCCGGCGGTGTCGCTGCTGGCGCCGCTCTGAGCGGCCCCACGGGCGGCGCGGTTTGGGCGAGAATCCGCAGATGACAGCTGAGGTGATGCAGGGCAGCAAGGGCAAGGTGCTGGTGGTCGACGACGACCGCCTGGTGCTGGCCACCGTCACCCACGGCCTGTCGCAGGCCGGCTTCGAGGTGATCGACGCCGACAACGGCGATGACGCGATCCTGCTGGCCCGCGAACACCGCCCCGACCTGGCCCTGCTTGACATCCGCATGGAGGGCAAGACCGGCTTCGATGTGGCCGACTACCTGCGCGAGTCGCTGGGCACGCCCTTCATGTTCCTGTCGGCCTTTGCCGACAGCGCCACCGTGCAGCGGGTGCGCGAACTCGGCGCGGTGGCCTACCTGGTCAAGCCGCTGGACGTGGCGCAGATCGTGCCCACGGTGGAGGCGGCGGTGTCGAATGTGCGCCGCGGCGGCGCCCCGCGGCCGGTGCCGGCCGGTCCGGCGGCAGCCCCGGTGGCGACGCCGGTGGTCCCGGTCGTGGCCGCCCCCGCCGCGCCGCGTGATCTGCTGTCCGACCCGCTGCCGCTGGCGGTGGGGGTGCTGATGCACCGCTACTCGATCACCCGCCACCAGGCGCTGGAGCGCCTGCAGCGCCTGGCCGACGCCGACGGGCGGTCGCTGGCCATGCACGCCGCGGCGCTGGTCGACGCGGCCGAGCTGCTGGCCCGGCACGCCGACTGAGGGCGGGCAGGCGTCCGTGCCACGGCCTGCGGGCCTGGCGCCGCCGTCATCACGGCATCGGCTGCTTGCCTCCCATGTCCAGGCTCCCCGCTTCACGCAAGAACCTGTTGACACTTCACATCTAGCCGCCGATCGTGAAGTAGAAGCGGGCCCCCTGGCCCACCTCCGACTCGGCCCAGATGTCACCGCCATGGCGCCGCAGGATGCGCTTGACCGAGGCCAGGCCCACGCCGGTGCCCTGGAAGTCCTTGGGGCTGTGCAGGCGCTGGAACACGCCGAACAGGCGGTCGGCGAAGCGCATGTCGAAGCCGGCGCCGCGGTCGGCGACCACGTACACCGCCTGGCCGTCACGCGATTCGCGGCGGAACTCGATGTGGGTGGTCGGCGCCTGGCTGCTGTACTTCCAGGCGTTGCCGATGAGGTTGTCCATCGCGATGCGCAGCAGCGTGGGGTCGCCATCGACCACGATGCCCGACTCGATCTGCAGCTCGGTGACGCGCTCCGGATGCTCGCGCTTGAGGTCGTCCAGGATGTAGGTCACCAGCTGCGACAGGTCGACCGGGCGGCGCTGCAGCGGCTGCGACTGCAGGCGTGACAGCGCCAGCAAGGCGTCGATCATCGCGTTCATGCGGGCCGCAGCGGCCAGCACGCGGTCAAGGTGGTCGTTGCCGATGCGGTCGAGGAAGCGGCCGTAGTCCTCCTTCAGGATGCGGGCAAAACCATCGACCACGCGGATCGGCGCGCGCAGGTCGTGCGAGACCGAATAGGTGAAGGACTCGTGCTCGGCCGCGCTGACCGTGGCCTCGGTGGCCCGCGCGGCGCCGCGCAGCAGCATCACCTGGCCATGCTCGAAGCCGTGCACGTCCAGCGTCCAGTCACCGGCGGCGCAGGACGCGCCGGGATCCAGCTGCGCGGCGGCGTCGGCCAGCGGTGCGGGCAGCGCCTGGCGCACGCTGGGCCAGTCGCGGCCGCGGGCCGCCGCCGGCTCCAGCTGCAGCAGCTTGGCGGCTTCGTCGCTGAGCGCCTCGACCGCCCAGCCCTGGGCGCCTTCGCGCAGCACCAGCGCGGCCACGCCCAGGCCGGGCAGCAGGCTGGCCAGCGCGGCCTGGTCGAAGGCGCGCTGCTCCAGCTGCGACAGCGGCCTGGCACAGCCCAGGTAGCCGGCAAAGCAGCCATCGGCACCGTAGCGCGGCACGGCCCGCAGCGACCAGGGTTCGGGGTGCTCGCCATCCTGGCGCATGACCCGCACATCCAGCAGCGCGGCATGGCTGTCCAGCCGGGCCTCCAGGGCGCCCGGGTGGTCGAGCCGGAAGCGCTGGCCCAGGGTCAGGCCGGCGGGCAGGGTCTCGGCCCAGTCGGCCGAGGGCGCTTCGGGCGGCGGCCGCCACAGTGTCAGGTGGTGGCTGGGGTCGGTTTCCCAGTACCAGGCGTCGATCAGCTGTTCGGTGCGCTGCAGCGCCTGGCGCTGCTCGCTGAGCTGACGCTCGGCGTGCTGGCGGCCCCACAGCAGGCCGGCCAGCCCGCAGGCAGCGCCAAAGGCCAGCATCGGCAGCCAGGCCCAGGGACCGCTGGGGTCACCCACCCGCGCCTCGCTGCCGCCCCAGGGCGCCCAGGGCCACAGCAGGCCCGCCAGGACCAGGGCGACAGCCGCCCAGGTCAGCGACCTGCCGGGCAGTGCGGTGGGGCGCGGCGGCGGACTCATGCGACCGATTGTAAAGAGCCTGCGTGAGGCGCTGACAGTCCGCTGCCCGGTCCGGTCCTGCGTAAAACGACCGTCAGGCCGCCCATTTCCAGGTTGACCCGGGCCCGGGCTGGACGCATGCTTGCCATGTATATTGCCCGCTGATGTCGACCTCCTTGCCCCCTTTGTCCGCAGCCCTGGATGCCGCAAGCGCGCCCCCGTTGCGCCACGAGGCGCTGGCGGTGCTGCGGTCGCTCGATCCGGCCGGCGGCTCGATGTTCGTGCTGCGCGTGCTCAAGACCTACCTCGGCTCGCTCGACCGCTACCTGCCCGAGATCCAGGCCGCCCGCGGTCGCGGTGACACCGCGGCGTTGCGCATGGTGGTCCACTCGCTGAAGTCCTCCTCGCTGCAGATCGGTGCCGAGCCCTTCGGCCAGCTGTGCGCCGAGATCGAGCGCGATCTGGTCGCCCACGGCCTGGACAGCCCCGGCATGGACCAGAGGCTGGCCGTGCTGGCCGCTGATGCCGAGGGGATTCGTCGCCGCGTCGAATGGACCTTGGCTGCGGAGGCCGCGCGGTGAGCCAGCGCCATCAGATCCCCGGCATCCACCCGCCGGACCGGCCGCGGGTGCTGCTGGTCGACGACGACGAGGTCAACCTGATGCTGACGCGCGCCGCGCTGTCGGCCGAGTTCGACATCGTCGAGGCCACCAATGGCAATGACGCTTTGCGCATGGTCAGCGGCTGGGTGCCCGACCTGGTCGTGCTCGACGCGATCATGCCGGGCCTGGACGGCTTCGACACCTGCCGCGAGATGCGCAGCTACTACGGCTTCGAGCATGTCCCGGTGCTGATGCTGACCGGCCTGGAGGACGACGCCTCGGTGCAGCGTGCGTTCCAGGCGGGGGCCACCGATTTCTTCGTCAAGTCCAACCAGTGGAGCCTGCTGACCCAGCGGCTGCACTACATGCTGCGCACCGCCCGCACCAACCGCGAGTTGGAGCGCAGCAAGTCCAACCTCGCCCGCGCCCAGTACCTGGCGCGCATGGGCAGCTTCGACTGGTGGTACAGCCCCGACCTGCCGCTGGGCAGCGGCCTGGAGCTGTCCGAGCAGGCCTTGCGGGTGTTCGGCTACGGCCCCGAGGAACACCTGTCGCTGCGCGAGATCCTGCACATGCTGGACACCGCCGACCGGGTGGCGTTGTTCCGCCAGCTGCGCCTGGTGCTGCGCAACGTCAATGTCATCGCCAACGACATCCCGATGCACCTGCCGGACGGGCGCGACCGGGTGATCCACGTCGAGGCCGAACCCGAGTTCGGCGACCTGGGCCAGTGCATCGGCTACCGCGGCATCGTCCAGGACGTGACCGACCGCCGGCATGCCGAGGACAGCATCCGCCGCCTGGCCAGCACCGACGCGCTGACCACGCTGCCCAACCGCCGCCAGCTGATGATCCGCGCCGAGCGTGCGCTCGAGGTGGCCCGCGACCGCGGCCACCTGGTGGCGCTGCTGATGATCGACCTGGACCGGTTCAAGAACATCAACGACACCCTGGGCCACTTTGCCGGCGACGAGTTGCTGATCGAGGTCTCGGCCCGCCTGCGCGCCTGCGTGCGCCACTGCGACCAGTTCAATGACCTGGTGGTGGTCGAGACCGTGGGCAACCGCTCGCACCGCCAGCTCGAGGGCGTGGCCCGGCTGGGCGGCGACGAGTTCGTGGCGCTGCTGCCCGAGGTCCATGACGTGTCCGATGCCGAGCGGGTCGGCCGCCGCATCCTCGATGCGCTGCGCGAGCCGCTGTATGTCTCGGGCCAGGAGTGCTTCGCCACCGCCAGCATCGGCATCGCACTCTACCCGCGCGACGGCGAGAACGTCACCGACCTGATGCGCAACGCCGACGTGGCGATGTACGCCGCCAAGACCGCCGGCCGCAACAACTGCGTCACCTACGGTCCCAGCCTGGCCGGCCGCGGCCCCGAGATGCTGGAGCTGGAGACTGCGCTGCACAAGGCGATCGAGCGCGACGAGCTGCGCCTGTACTACCAGCCCAAGATCGACGTGGCCAAGGGCTGCGTCGTCGGGGTCGAGGCGCTGATGCGCTGGCAGCGGCCGGATCGCCTGGTCTCGCCGGCCGATTTCATCCCGCTGGCCGAGGAAACCGGCCTGATCGTGCCGATGACCGAATGGGCGCTGCGCGAGGCCACCCGCCAGGTGCGCGCCTGGCAGGACGAGTACGGCTACCTGGGCGGCGTCGCGGTGAACATGCCCAGCCGCATGTTCCACCGCAGCGACCTGCTGGAGCTGGTGACCAGCTCGGTCGGGGTTCACGGGCTGCGACCCGACCGCCTGCTCCTCGAGCTGACGGAAGGCACCCTGATGACCAACATCGACGCCATCCTGCCGACGCTGCGGGAGCTCAACGAGCTGGGCGTGCGGATCTCGGTCGATGACTTCGGCACCGGCTACTCGTCGCTGGCCTACCTGACCACGCTGCCCATCTCCGAACTCAAGATCGACCGCTCCTTCGTGCAGAACCTGGGTGTCACGCACAAGGGCAAGGCGGTCATCACCACCATCGTCGCGCTGGCGCGCGCGCTGGGGCTGAGCGTCATCGCCGAAGGCGTCGAGACCCAGGCCCAGGCCCACATCCTGCACCGCCAGGGCTGCACGACGATGCAGGGCTACCTGTTCAGCCGGCCGGTCGATGGGGCCTCGCTGGGCCCCTGGCTGCGCGACTTCCAGCTCGCCCCGATGGCCGAGGTGCCCGAGGACGACGAAGGCCAGACCGTCTCGGCCTGATCCCGCGCACTGCGCTTCCTGACCCCCTGCCGATGGCCGCCGCCGAGCCCCTGACCCCGGCCCAGATCGCCAAGGCCGCGCTGCGCCGCCTGGCCCTGGCCAAGCTGGAACCCACCCCCGAGAACTACGCCAAGGCCTGGGCCGAGGAGTCCGGCGAGGCCGCCGGCACGCTGCCGCCACGGGCCCGCGGCCTGATGGAGCGCCTGGCCGCGCGCGCCTGCGAGGACCCTGCCGCGCGCACCGAACTGGGCCGGGCGCTGGGTCGCTCGCAATGGGACGAGGCGCTGCGCCTGCTGGATCGCCAGGGCGACAGCGCGCTGGCCCAGGCGCGCGCCTGGGCGCAGCTGGTCGAGCGCCTGGCACGCGGCCTGGAGCGCGGCGGCAAGCACTGGACGCTGGCGCGCAAGAAGGACAGCCTGCAGCGCGTGCTGGAGTCCTCCAGCAGCGACAGCGCGCGCCTGCTGCACCGCCTGCGTCAGCTGGTCAGCGCCTGGGACAGCGACGAGCCGCTGCCCGCCGAGGCCGGCGACGACACCGCTGCCGATGCGCCGTCGGCCGATGAGCTCCCCCCGGTGGCGCACAGCAGCGAGCCCGCTGCCGCCGACGCCACCCGTCCGGGCACCGAGCCCGACCACTGGCCGCGTCTGGTCGAGCCGCTGCACGGCGCGCTGCTGGTGGCCCTGCCCGACGATTCACCGCGCGCCCGCGCGCTGGCCGATGAACTGGCCGGTCTGGCCGACCGCATCGCCGCCGAAGGCCCCAGCCCGGCGCTGGCCGCCGAGATCGGCGAAGCCTGCCAGCGCGCCCGCCGTTTGCTGGCGCACCGCCACCACCTGCTGGACCAGGTGCACCGCCTGAGCCGCGAACTGGCTGGCGGTCTGGCCGAACTGGCCGAAGACGACAGCTGGGTCCAGGGCCAGCTGCAGAGTCTGCAACTGACGCTGGACGAAGCCCCCAGCGCGCGTGCGGTGCAGGCCGCCAGCGGCCTGCTGGCACGCACCCGCGAGCGCCAGCGCAGCCTGCGCGGCGAACGCGACCTGGCGCGCCAGGCGCTGAAGGACCTGATCCAGCGCATGCTGGCCGAGCTGGGTGAGCTCGACGAGCACACCGGTCGTTTCCAGGACGGCATGCTGCGCTACGCCCAGACGATCGAGCGGGCCGACTCGCTGGAGAGCCTGGCCGGCGTGGTGCGCGAGATGGTTGACGAAAGCCGCAGCGTCCACGCCCTGGTCAGCAGCACGCGCGGCCGGCTGCATGACGAGCATGCACGCGCCACGCTGCTGGAGACCAAGGTCCGTGAGCTGGAACAGGAGCTGCGCCGCCTGTCCGACGAGGTGGCCACCGACCAGCTCACCCAGGTGGCCAACCGCCGCGGCCTGGTGGCCCAGTTCGAGCAGGAGCAGTCGCGCCTGCAGCGCGACGGTGGCGAGCTGGCCGTGGGGCTGCTGGACATCGACAACTTCAAGCGCCTGAACGACAGCCTGGGCCACGCCGCTGGCGACCAGGCCCTGGTGGCGCTGGCGCGGCACGTGCGCGCCTCGCTGCGACCGGTGGATGGCGTGGCGCGCTTCGGTGGCGAGGAGTTCGTCGTGCTGCTGCCCGGCACCGCGGTGGACGAGGCCGCCCGGGTGCTGACCCGCCTGCAGCGCGAACTCAGCGCCAGCCTGTTCATGCACGACGGCCAGGAGGTGTTCGTGACCTTCTCCGCCGGCGTCACCGCCTACCGCCCCGGCGAGGCGCTTGAAGCGGCGCTGGAGCGCGCCGACGAGGCCCTCTACGAGGCCAAGCGCACCGGCAAGAACCGCACCTGCATCGCCTGAGAGGCTGAGACGGCGCGCCAGCCTGTCGGGCGCGGGCAGGCGACCGCCGGGCAGGGCCCGGACGCTCCCCGGCCGCCAGGCGACGGTGCCGATTGCCGGGGGCTGGCACACTTGATGCGAACAGGGTCTTGGACCAGCGGTCAAGATGCGTGAGCCGCTGCCGACTGCACCCCAGGAGGTCCCCATGCCCCGTCCTTTCCTGCCCGCCATGATGTCCGTCGTGATGGCCGCGCTGCTCGGCCTGGCAGCGCCCGGGGCCCGGGCCGGGGAGACGATCGAGCAGGTGCTGCTGCGCTCCCAGGCCCAGCGCCTGGCCGAACGGGGCCCGGCGCTGAACCCATCCCCCGAGTCGGTGCAGAACCTGCGCACCAGTTTCGAGCGCCTGAAGGCCCTGGCGCCCCAATTGGCTGACGTGGAGCTGGTGCTGGTGGGCGGCGACCTGTACGCCGAGAGCCTGTTCGGCCGCCGTGCGGTGGCGGTCAGCCCGGCCGTGGGCGAACTGCCCGAGCGCGAGCGCCTGCTGATGCTGGCCCACGAATTGGGCCACCAGGCACTGGACCACTGGAACGCGCTGGCGGGCCTGTACCACCAGCACGTGCCGGCCGCGGTGCGCCGCGAACTGACCGACCCGGTGGCCGGCGTGCTGGGCCAGGAGGGCAGCGCGCTGAGCTGGCGCCACGAGTTCGAGGCCGACGCCTGGGGCTACCGCCTGGCGCGGCCGCTGGAGCTGGGGGTCGAGGATGCGGTGGGGCTGCTGCTGCGCCAGGGCCTGATGATCGACTCACCCACCCACCCCGGCACACGCCGGCGCCTGCTGCAACTGCGCATGCTCGAGAACGAGCTGACCGGTCAGCCGGTGCCCGAGCAGTTCCGCCTGATGCAGGTCAGCTGGCGCGGGGACGGCGCCGGCTCGGGGCGCTGAGCGCTGCGCTGCCCAGGTGCGCCGTCTGCATTGACGGGACGCCCTCTCGGGGCGCACATTAGCCGCCGGGTCGGCGGGCGTTCAGGATCCGACCAGAGAGCCCTGGGCTGCGGCCCTCCATGCACTCCGTGCAGGCGGCGCCATTCCTGGCCAGGTTGATCGATCGACAGGGAGAGCCTCCATGCGTTCGTACGGCCAAGCCCTCTTCATGCTGATGGGCCTCGGCGCGTTCGCGCTGGCGGCCGGCGCGGCAGACACCCCCCGGGCCGTCCCCCATGCGGCGGGACAGTTGCCAGCGCTGGCCGGACCCGCGGCGCTCCTGCAGCCTGGCTTCTCGCCTGAACTGGAACTGGGGCCGGAGACGGCAGCCGAACCCGTGTGCGACCGCTCGAAGGCGGCTGCCCTCATGGCGGCGCTGCGGGAAAAGGCCTCGGCAGCGTCACCGTCCGTGGAGATCGACTGCCCGCTCACCCTGCCTGAGGGCATGGTGATCACCAAGCGACTGATCTTCAAGGGCGCCAAGGCGTCCGGCGTGACCGTGACGGGCGCTGGCGTGAAGGGTGCGTTGATCGATGGCGGCCCGGGCACCTTCCACCACCAGTCCGGATTTGCCACCAAGATGGTCCAGATCGTTTCGGACAATTGCCACACCACGCCCACGGGCGAGGGGCGTTGCTCGCGCCCAGTGAATGTCACGCTGCGCAATCTCAGGATCCGCGGGTCCGTGGGCATCTCTGTTGCACCCGGCTTCGACATGCCTGACAAAGACTATGTCAGGAGTTTCCGGCTCAGCGCGCCGGCCAATGTCCTCTTTGATCGCGTGACGATCACGGGACTGGGGTTGCCCTGCGAACCCAACTCGGGCGACTGCAACCTGCTCTACCTGTTCGCGGGTGTCACCCACTTCCGGATGATCAATTCCGAGATCAATGGATCGACCAGCGACACGGCCGTGGCCATCTACCTCGACGACGTGGCCATGCGCAACACGTTTCGCAGCAACAGGATCCTGGCCCGGACCACGACGCGTGAGTCGATTTCGATCGATTCGTCGAGCGAGAACGTCTTCGTCAACAACCACATCCACGTCTCGTCGAAGGGTGGCATCTTCCTCTATCGCAATTGCGGCGAAAACGGCACGACGCGACGGGGAACGCCCCGAGACAACGCCCTGATCAACAACGTCTTCACTATCCCGTTCGGCAAGTTTCTGCCAGCTATCGTCGTGGGTTCTCGCAATGGCCAGGACACCCCGGCGAAGAACTGTCCGCCCAATGCCGTGGATCCCAATCCGTTCTTTGACCTTGCCCGCTTCAACGCTGTCATGCAGAACCGGGTGATCACGCTTCCCACGCGGCAGCCGTTTGGTCACCCGGACCTGATCGCTGGGTCAATCACCGCCAAGCACCCCGAGGTGAATACGCCGAACTTCATCAAGGAGAACGAGGTCGTTGAGCGCGCGAACCCGCGTCGGGCTGGTTGCTTCATCCGCCATGGCTATCCCGACTTCATCCGTGACTCGGAGTTCGTGAACGTCTTTCACAATGGCGACGGCGAGCCCTTCTGCACGGGGTTCCGCTACACCTGCCGCGATGGCGAGCTCGCCCGCTCCATCGACGCCTCCTGCCAGGCCAGTCAGATCGTCTCCACCCGCGTGCAATGTGTGGCGAAGGACAGCAACAAGGGGTGCCGCGACACGGTCACGGCGCCGCGCGGCAAGAAGCTGATCGGCTTCAAGGCTGCCTGCAATCTGGAGTTCGGCGACGTCTCAGACGCTGATGTCGATCAGGTGCCCGCCAACATGCTGAAGGTGCTGCGTGCCTCAGACAAACCCTCCGAGGGGCACTGCATCCTGGGCGGCACGTCCATCTCGACGGGCGAGGCCTCCGTCGGCGGACTGCTCGGGAAAGAGGACTTCGCCTTTGGCTGCGGCGAGAAGGATGCGAACGGCGGTGACTGCCAGATCAAGGCCAGGCTGTTCTTCCACTAGCGCCACCGCCTGGCCCCACGCGCGGCTGAAGCGGCGCGGGAGGTCAAGCGGCTCGTCATCGACAGCACGGAACAGGTCAGCAAGGGCTCGGAGAAGGTCACGCAGTCCGGCCGGGCGATCGAGCAGATCATGCAGGAGTCGCGCCGCATCAACGAACTGCTTGGCCAGATCGCGCGCGGCGCCAGTGAGCAGGCGGGCGGCGTGCGGCAAAGCACCACGGCGGTCCAGGAGATGGACTCGGCCACGCAGCAGAACGCCGCACTGGTGGAACAGACCGCGGCCGCGGCGGCCTCTCTGGCCGACCAGGCGCGCCGCATGGCGCAGCGCGTGCAGCAGTTCAAGCTGGCCTGATCCGCGGCCCCTCCGTCGGTGGCGCCGGGCGTGCCGACGGGCTTGAACCTGTGGGCGGACGGGCCGTGCCGGGCATGCGCTATGGAAGGCGTGGGATTCGAACCCACGGAGGGCTTGCACCCTCGCCAGTTTTCAAGACTGGTGCCTTAAACCACTCGGCCAGCCTTCCCCGGACATCAGCAGCGTAGTGTACGTTCCGCCCGACCCGTCGGGCGCAATGGCCCAGGACCGCATTGATAATGGCGCCCACAAGAAGAGGGGAGGCCAGCATGCTGCTTGCAATCACGACGACCCATCGTCCGGCGACCGACCTGGGCTACCTGTTGCACAAGCATCCCGAGCGCGTGCATTCGCGCCGCCAGTCCTACGGCGTCGCCCATGTCTTCTTTCCCGAGGTCAGCGAGGAGCGCTGTACCGCGGCCCTGTTCGTCGAGGTCGACCCGGTCGGTCTGGTGCGGGACCGCAAGGGGACGTCGGCCAGCGCCGCCCTGATGGACCAGTACGTGAACGATCGGCCCTACGCGGCCTCGTCCTTGCTGAGCGCGGCGATGGCCGACACCCTGGGCAGTGCGATGGGTGGCCGCTCGGCCGACCGGCCCGAGCTGGTGGGTGTGCCGCTGCCGCTGGTGTTCTCGCTGCCGACCCTGCCGTGCCGTGGCGGCGAGCGCCTGCTGCGCGCGCTGTTCGAACCGCTGGGCTACGAGGTCGATGCGCGGCAGCTGCCGCTGGACGAACGCTCCCCCTCCTGGGGGGCCAGCCCCTACTTCAGCGTGCAGCTGAGGACGACCGCGCCGCTGCACCTGGCACTGACGCATCTGTATGTGCTGATTCCGGTGCTGGACAACAGCAAGCACTACTGGGTGGGCGAGGACGAGGTGGACAAGCTGCTGGCCCGGGGCGAACCCTGGCTGGGCACCCATCCGCAGCGCGACCTCATCGTGCGCCGCTACCTCAAGCACCGGCGCAGCCTGGCCGACCTGGCGATCGACCGCCTGGTGGTCTCGGACGGCAGCACCGCCGAGGATGCCGCCACCGCGGACGGCACCGACGCGCCCCGTGGCGATGAGCAGGAGCACCGGCTGGAGCGCAGCCTGTCGCTCAACGAGCGGCGGCTGGAGGCCGTGGCCGCGGTGGTGGAGTCGCTGCAGGCCAGCAGCGTCATCGACCTGGGCTGCGGCGAGGGGCGGCTGCTCAAGCAGCTGTTGCCGATGAAGGGCGTGGTGCGGCTGACCGGCATGGATGTGTCCCACCGCAGCCTGCAACTGGCGCGGGAGCGACTGAACCTGGACCGCCAGCCCCAGATGCTGCAGGACAAGCTGAGCTGGCTGCACAGCTCGCTGGTGTACCGCGATGCCCGCTTCGCCGGATACGACCTGGCCACGCTGGTCGAGGTGATCGAGCACCTGGACGAGCCGCGGCTGGGCATGCTGTCGCGCGTGGTCTTCGAGTTCGCCCGGCCGAAGGCGGTGGTGGTGACCACGCCGAACGTGGACTACAACGCCCGGTTCCCTGCTCTGCCGGCGGGCCGGATGAGGCATCCGGACCACCGTTTCGAATGGACGCGACCCCAGTTCCAGGCCTGGGCGCAGCAACAGGCCGATCGCTTTGGCTATGCGGTGCGCTTCGAGGGCATTGGCGATGCGGATGCCCACCTCGGCGCGCCCACCCAGATGGCCGTCTTCACCCTTCAACCCTGAGGCAGGTGTCCCGTGCAGATCGACATTCCGGAACTCTGCCTGGTCATGCTCGTTGGCGCGACCGGCTCGGGCAAGTCCACCTTTGCCCGCCGCCACTTCCTGCCCACCGAGGTGGTGTCCTCGGACTTCTGCCGCGCGGCGCTGGCCGACGACGAGAACGACCAATCGGTCACCCAGGACGCCTTCGAGCTGATGCACTCGATCGTCTCCAAGCGACTGCGCCTTGGGCGGCTGACGGTGGTGGACGCCACCAATGTGCGGCCGGCGTCGCGGCAGGGATGGATCGAGCTGGCCAAGACGCACAACGTCCTGTGTGTGGCCATTGTGTTCGACCTGCCCGACCAGGTGCTGGTGGAGCGGCACGCGCAGCGCACCGACCGGCCCTTCGGTGCGCATGTCATCCGCCACCAGCGACAGGATCTGAGCCGTTCGCTGCGCGGGCTGGAACGCGAAGGCTGCCGGTACGTTCACGTCTTGAGGCAGGCCGAGCAGGTGGACCAGGCCACGGTGAGCCGGACGCGGCTGTGGACCAATCGCCGCGACGAGACCGGCCCGTTCGACATCGTCGGCGACGTGCATGGCTGTCTGGACGAGCTGCTGCAGCTCACGCAGCGCCTGGGGTACGCGCACACGCGCCAGGACGGCGGATGGCAGGTCCGCCATCCGCAGGGGCGCAAGCTGGTCTTCGTGGGTGATCTGGTCGACCGGGGGCCGGATTCGCCGGGCGTGGTGCGCTTCGTCCAGGGTGTTGTCGCCTCCGGCGCGGGTTTCTGCGTGGCCGGCAACCACGATGTGAAGCTGGCCCGGGCCCTGATGGGCAGGGACGTGCAGGTCACGCACGGGCTGGAGCGCTCGCTGGCGCAGCTGGCCGACGCGTCCGCGCAGGACCGGCGGGACATCGCCGCTTTCCTGGACGGGCTGGTCAGCCACTACGTGTTGGATGGTGGGCGGCTGGTCGTCGCCCACGCCGGGCTCACCGAGGAACTGCAGGGCCGCTCGTCGGCCCGCGTTCGCTCCTTCGCGATGTACGGCGAGACCACCGGTGAGACCGATGAGTTCGGGCTGCCGGTCCGCTACCCCTGGGCCAAGGCCTACCGCGGCCAGGCGATGGTGGTCTACGGCCACACGCCGGTGCCGCAGGCGGAGTGGCTCAACAACACCATCTGCCTGGACACCGGTTGCGTGTTCGGCGGCCAGCTGACGGCGCTGCGCTACCCGGAAAAGGAACTGGTCAGCGTGACGGCGGCGCGCGAGTACTACCCACCGATGAAGCCGCTCGTTGCTGCGGCGCCGCCGCTGTCGGCGCAACTGGCCGCCGATGACATGCTGGACATCGACGATGTCGGCGGCAAGCGCTACATCACCACCGAGGTCTACGGCACCGTCCAGGTCCGCGAGGAGAACGCGGCGGCGGCGCTGGAGGTCATGAGCCGCTTCGCCGCCGACCCCCGCTGGCTGATCTACCTGCCGCCCACCATGTCACCGGCGGAGACGTCGGCGGAGCCTGCGCTGCTGGAGCACCCGGCCGAGGCCCTGGCCTACTACCGCAAGAACGGTGTCGCCCAGGTCATCTGCGAAGAGAAGCACATGGGTTCGCGGGCGGTGCTCATCGTCTGCCGCGGTCCCGAGGTGGCGCTGCGCCGCTTCGGTGTCCAGGACGAGGGCATTGGCATCGTCCATACCCGCACCGGCCGGCGCTTCTTCGCCGACACGGCGATCGAGCAGGCGCTGCTGGCGCAGGTGGCCGAGGCTGCCGAGCGCGCGGGCCTGTGGGACGAGTTGTCCACCGACTGGCTGTGCCTGGACGGCGAGCTGATGCCCTGGTCGGCCAAGGCCATCGAGCTGATCCGCACGCAGTACGCGCCGGTGGCGGCATCCGGCAGCGAGATGCTGAGCAGCCTGCAGGACCTGCTCGGTCGGGCCGCCGCCCAGGGGCGCAGCGTGGAGGCGCTGCAGCGGGTCGTTGACGAGCGACTGTCATCGGTGAGGCAGTACCGCGACGCTTACGGCCGCTACTGCTGGGACGTGGGCGGTCTGGCCGACCTGCGGCTGGCGCCGTTTCACCTGCTGGCGGCCGAAGGGCGGACCTTCGTGGACCAGCCCCACGACTGGCACATGCGCACGCTGGCCCGGCTGGCCGCCGAGCAGCCCGCGCTGATCATCGCCACCCCGCACCGGGTGGTGAACCTGGACGACGAGGCGGCCTGCACGGCCGCGGTCGAGTGGTGGCGCTCGCTGACCGCACAGGGCGGCGAGGGCATGGTCGTGAAACCCATCGATTTCGTGACGCGCGGTCGCAAGGGCCTGCTGCAGCCGGCGATCAAGTGCCGTGGCCCCGAGTACCTGCGCATCATCTACGGCCCCGAGTACCTGCGGCCGGAGCACCTGGAGCGCCTGAGGGAGCGCAACGTCTCGGCGAAGCGCAACCTGGCGCTGCGGGAGTTCGCGCTGGGCATCGAGTCGCTGTCGCGCTTCGTCCGCCAGGAGCCGCTGCGGCGGGTGCACGAGTGCGTGTTCGGCGTGCTCGCGCTGGAAAGCGAGCCGATCGATCCGCGTCTGTAGCTAGTGTGCTGTCCCGCAGATAACCGCCCTATGGACGGGTCGAAACGGGGATGAGCCGTAGGCGCACGAGCGGGCAGATACCGGGCGGTATCTGCCCGGTTGGGCAACGCCCGGATCGCCCCGTTTCGACCCGCCCCGCAGGGGTTCATTCAGATGGCGCCCTCGCGCGCCCGCCGCAACGGGCGCATACCGCCAGGTATGGGCCCGTTGCGGCGAACGCACGATCATCACCATCTGAACGAATCCATAGGGCAGTTATCTGCGGGACAGCACACTAGGTCGCCTCCAGGGCGCTGTGCACCCGGTCGCGGCCCTGGGCCTTGGCGATGTAGAGCGCGGCGTCGGCCAGCGCGATCGTCTGCTCCAGGTCCTGGCTGCCCGCCGAGCGCGTGGGCAGGCCTTCGGCGACGCCGGCCGAAACGGTGCAGCTCAGCGACAGGCCGTTGGGCAGGCGCACGCTGGTCTGGCGCACCGAATCCACCAGGCGCTGGCCGAAACGGTGGGCGGCGGCCAGGTCGGCGCCGTCGAGCAGCACGATGAACTCCTCGCCCCCGTAGCGGCCGACCAGGTCACCGACCCGGGCGTTGGCACTGACCTCGCGGGCCAGGTGCACGATGGCCTGGTCGCCGGCGGCGTGGCCGTGGCCGTCGTTGATGCGCTTGAAATGGTCGACGTCGATCATCGCCACCGCGTAGCGCGCCCCCGGCTGGGCGGCCAGGCGCTGGCGGGCCTCCTCGTAGAAGGCGGTGCGGGTGAGCACGCCGGTCAGGCCGTCGCGGCGGGCACGCTCCGAGATCGCGCGGCGGCTGAGTTCGTGCACCGTGGACATGAAGCTGACCGAGGCGGCCACCAGGAACAGCCCGCCCAGCAGCAGCGACACCGTGTGCGCGGGGGCGGTGGCATGGATGTCGTAGCTCATGCCCTGCAGCGCGCGCCAGGCGCTGCTGCCGGCCCGCCAGGCCACGGCCGCGGCCGCTGATGCGGCCGCCAAACCCACAAAGCGCGAGGACGCCAGGGTGCGGGCCTGCGGATCGGTCCACATCAGGTGGGCGATGGCGCCTGCCAGCGTCGCGATCGCGCCGGAAACCACCACGGCCGCCAGCCAGCCCAGGTGCGGGTCGAACAGGGCGGGCAGCACGCTCACGGTGGCCAGGCCCACGGCCCAGCGGCTCAATTGTCGGCGTGGCGGCGCGTCCAGCAGCCGGGCCTGGGCATGCAGGAACAGCGCCGGGACAGCGGTGACCGCCACGTTGGCGCCCACGAAGGACAGGCCGAAGGGGATGTGGCCGCGCAGGAAATACATCAGAAAGGCCACGCCGGCGGCGCTGTTGGCCAGTGTCCACAGACGCAGACCGCGCGCCTGCTCGGGCATCGAGCGCGCGACGCTGGCGGTGAAGGCGGCCATCACGAAGCTCACCATGGCCGTGGCGAACAGCAGCGTGCGGGTGTCGAGCGGGGGGCCGGGCAGGTCGGGAAACACAGGCGAAGGCGTTGGCGCCGCGGGGGCGGCTCGACCGGATATCGGCCGGTGCCGCCCTGACTTGAGATCGCCTGTGGGTGTGCGAGGGCGCCTCAGCCGGGGGCCTGGGCCTGGCGACAGTGCACCTGCACCACCTCGCGTCGCCCGCCGTCCACCCGCACCGCGCTGAGCGCGCCGCCCCAGACGCAGCCGGTGTCCAGCGCCAGCAGGTCGGGCCGGTTGATCAGGCCCAGCGTCGACCAGTGGCCGAAGGCGATCGGCTCGCCGGCGCTGGCGCGGCCCGCATGGCTGAACCATGGGGCGAAGCCGGGAGGCGCCTGTTCGGCGCTGTCCTTGGTGTCGAACTCCATCAGACCGTCGGCGCTGCAGAAACGGATGCGGGTGAGCACATTGATGATGAAGCGCCAGCGGTCGAAGCCGCCCAGCGTGTCGTCCCAGCGGGGCGGCTCGTTGCCGTACATCACGCGCAGGAAATCGGGGAACTGCGGGCCGCGGATCATCGCCTCCACCTCGCGCGCCAGCGCCAGCGTGCGGGCGCTGTTCCACTGCGGCAGCACGCCGGCATGCACGGTCAGCCAGCCGCAGGCGCTGTCGGCCAGGCGGCACTGGCGCAGCCAGGCCAGCCAGGCCTCGCGCTCGTCGTCGGCCAGCAGCGCGTCCAGCGTGTCCTTGCGGTGCGGCCGGCGCACGCCCGCGGCCACGGCCAGCAGGTGCAGGTCGTGGTTGCCCAGCAGGCAGGTGGCGCTGGCACCGAAGCCGCGCAGGCGCCGCAGCACCGCCAGCGAGTCGGGGCCGCGGTTGACCAGGTCGCCCAGCACGTGCAGGTGGTCGCGCGAGGGGCTGAACCCGATCTCGGCCAGCAGCTGGTCGAAGGCGTCGTGGCAGCCTTGCAGGTCGCCGATCAGGTAATGCATGGCGCGGATTCTGCTACTCTCGCGGGTCCTTTTCTTTCAGCGGCGGCGCCTCGGGTGGTCCGCCGCGTTCCATGGACGTTGCACTTCTTGTCCTGCTGATCCTGATCAACGGTGTGTTCGCGATGTCGGAGATGGCCTTGTCGGCCAGCCGCAAGGCGCGCCTGCAGGTGATGCTGGAGTCGGGCGAGAGCGGCGCGCAGGCGGCGATCACGCTGCACGACAACCCCACGCGTTTCCTGTCCACGGTGCAGATCGGCATCACCTCGATCGGCGTGCTCAACGGCATCGTCGGCGAGGCGGCGTTCTCGGGGCCGCTGGCCGACTGGCTGCGTGCCACCTTCAGCCTGGGCGAGCGCACCTCGGCGGTGACCGCCACCGCGCTGGTGGTGATGATCATCACCATCCTGAGCATCATCTTCGGCGAACTGGTGCCCAAGCGCCTGGGCCAGATGTACCCCGAGACCGTGGCCCGCCTGGTGGCCCCCGCCATGATGTGGCTGTCCTCGGCCACGCGGCCGCTGGTGGCGCTGCTGAGCGTGACCACCGAGGCGGTGCTGCGCCTGATCGGCATCCGCGGCGGCCCCAGCCGCAGCGTCACCGAAGAGGAGATCGCCGCCCAGCTGGAAGAGGGCCTGGACGCCGGCGTGATCGAGGCGCAGGAGCACCAGATGGTGCGCAACGTGTTCCGCCTGGACGACCGCCAGATCGGCTCGATGATGATTCCGCGCGCCGAGATCGACTGGATCGATGCCGACGCCCCGGTGACCGAGGTGCTGCGCACCGTCACCGAGGCCGAGCACTCGCGCTATCCGGTGTGCCGCGGCGGCCTGGACGATGTGATCGGCGTGGTGGCGGCGCACAGTCTGCTGCGCCCGCTGGCCGAAGGTCGCCTGGGCGCCGTGAGCGATCACCTGGCGCCACCGGTGTTCGTGCCCGAGACGCTGTCGGGCATGGAGCTGCTGGAGCACTTCAAGACCAGCGGCGCCGAGCTGGTGTTCGTGGTGGACGAGTACGGCGCGGTGCAGGGCGTGATCACCGTGCGCGACGTGCTCGAGGCCATCACCGGCGAGTTCGGCATGCCCACCGACGAAGACGCCTGGGCCGTGCAGCGCGAGGACGGCAGCTGGCTGGTCGACGGCCTGATCCCGGTGCCCGAGCTGAAGGACCGGTTGAACATCAAGGAACTGCCCGAGGAAGACCGCGGGCGCTACAACACCCTGGCCGGCATGGTCATGCTGCTGCTCGGGCGCCTGCCCCGCACCGCCGACGTCGTCGAGTGGAGTGGCTGGCGTTTCGAGGTGGTGGACCTGGACGGCAAGCGCGTGGACAAGGTGCTGGCCAGCCGCCTGCACGACCCTGAAGACGAGAGACAAGAGCCATGATCAATCCTGACCTGCACAAGCAACCCCAGCTGCTGGACCGCAGCCTGCATCGCCATCTGCGCCTGCGCAATGACCTCAACAACCTGGTGGTCGCCAAGCAGCTCAACGCGATGTTCCTGACCGTGGCGGAGTTCGCCGATGCCTGCAAGGAGTACCCGATCCTGTTCCTGCGCGCCGGCGAGCTGGACGGCAAGCCGCAGGTGGCCGCGGTGGCGGTGATGGGCCTGAGCCCGGGCGAGAACCTGATGATGGAAACCACCCACGACGGCAGCGAGCGCTGGACCGGCCGCTACGTGCCGGCCGTGCTTCGCGCCTACCCGTTCACGATGGCCCGCACCCAGCCCGACCAATGGGCGGTGGCGATCGATCGCAGCTGGAAGGGCTTCTCCGAGACCGAGGGCGAGCGCCTGTTCGATGACCAGGGCGAACCCACACCCTACATGAACACCGTGCGCGAGTTCGTCGAGCGCGTCGAGGCCGAGATCGAACGCACCCGCAAGGCCGGCGAACGCCTGCTGGAGCTGGGCCTGCTGCAGGAGAAGCGTTTCGATGCCACGCTGCCCGACGGCCAGCCGCTGGTGGTGGACGGCTTCCTGGCGGTGGATGAGGAGAAGATGGCGGCGCTGGGCGACGCCGAGGTGCTGGAGCTGCACCGCGGCGGCCTGGCCGCCGTGCTGATGACGCACCAGGTGTCGCTGGGCAACATGCGCGCGCTGATCGAGCGCCGTCTGGCCAAGGCGCCCGCCGCCGCCTGATCAGGCGCGGTATCCCAGGCGCTGCGACAGCGCCTGGGCGGCCTGCTGGGTGCGGCAGGCCGCTGCGAAGCGGCTAGAGGTGGCTGAAGCGCCCGGTCTACACCTTGAAGACCGAGACCGCTTCCACCAGCTGCTGAGCCTGTTTCCTGAGGCTCTCGGCGGCGGCGGCGCTTTCCTCCACCAGGGCGGCGTTCTGCTGCGTGGACTGGTCCATCTGACCCACCGCGAGACCCACCTGCTGGATGCCGCTGCTCTGCTCGGCAGAGGCGGAGCTGATCTCGCTGACGATGTCGCTGACGCGCTGGATGGATCCGACGATCTGCGCCATCGTCTCGCCGGCCTGACCCACCAGGGTCGTTCCCTGCTCGACCTGCTCCACGTTGCGGGTGATCAGGCCCTTGATCTCCTTGGCGGCCTCGGCGCTGCGCTGGGCCAGGCTGCGTACCTCGCCTGCCACCACGGCGAAGCCACGGCCCTGCTCGCCTGCGCGGGCAGCCTCGACGGCGGCGTTGAGCGCCAGGATGTTGGTCTGGAAGGCGATGCCGTCGATGACACCGATGATGTCACCGATCTTGCGGCTGGACTCGCTGATGTTCTGCATCGTCGTGACCACTTCGCCGACGACGGTTCCACCCTGCTGGGCCACGCCGGCCGCGGCGCGGGCCAACTGGTTGGCCTGCTGGGCGCTCTCGGCATTCTGTCGGACCGTGCTGCCCAGTTGCTCCATCGACGAGGCGGTCTGCTGCAGTGCGCTGGCCTGTTGCTCGGTGCGGCCAGACAGGTCCTGGTTGCCCTGGGCGATCTGGCTGCTGGCCGTCGCCACGCTGTCGCTGCCGCTGCGGACCTGGGACACGATCGTCGCCAGGCTCTGGCGCATGGCCCCCATCGAGGCCAGCACGCTGCCCGACGGGGCCACGCCGGCGCCCTCGATCGGGCTCAGGTCGCCCTCGGCGATGCGCTGGGCGGCGTTGCCCAGGACGTCCGGCTCGGCGCCCAGCGAGCGCATCAGCCTGCGGGGAATGAAGATGCCCAGGCCGACCGCCGTGGCGATGGCCACCAGCAATGCCGACAGCAGGATCGCCCGGGCCGTCGCATAGCTGTCCTGGGCCTGCTGGGTGTCTTGTTCCCCGCGCTGCGCTGCGTAGGCCAGGTACTCATCACCGGCTTTCATCAGCGCGTCCAGCAAGGGCTGGCATTCCGCATTCATCTTGGCGATGGCGGCGTCGCGCTCGCCGTTGGTGGCCTTGGCCACGATGTCCAGGGCCACCGGGCCGTACTTGGCTTCGATGGCCAGGATGGCATCGACCAACTGCCTGACCTTGGGATCCGTGGCCTGTTCGGCGCGCTTGCGCAACTCGGTCAGCTGGGTCTGGACCTCGGCGTGCGCCTTGTTGACCGCCAGCTTCTCGGCCTGCAGACGCTGAGGATCGGTCACCAGTACCAGGTTGCGGGCTGCGATGGCGCGCGCGTTGGTGGCATCCAGCGCCTTGTTGGCCAGAGCCATTCGCTCCGCCGGTCCGTGGACATAGCGGTCGAATGCGTCGCTGGTGTTGGCCGCGGTTCTCAGGCCCAGCAGGGCGGTGATCAGCACCAGGGCCGCGAGCGCACCGAAAGAGTAAAGCAAGAGGGTGCGGGTCTTCATGGGCGGGTGTCCTTCAAGGTGTCGCCCTGCGGTGGGCCAGGGCTGTGCAAGTGTCGCGGTCGGGACAGGCGCACCATGCGTCGAACAGACCCTGAACAGGAGCCCACTTCAGGCTCGGACACGCCATCCCAGGCGCTGCGACAGCGCCTGGGCGGCCTGCTGCATGCGGTGGGCCACGGCGCCTTGCGGTCCCAGGTCGATCGCGGCGCCCGGGCCGACCACGGTCAGGCCCAGCACCAGCCGCCCGCCGCTGTCGAACACCGGCACCGCCAGCGCGTGGATGCCCGGCACCGCGTCGCCCTCGGCGCGGGCCGGCTGGCCGGCGCGGATGTCTGCCAGCGCCTGCTGGAAGGGCGCATCGGCGGCCAGTTCGTCCAGGCCTGCGCCCAGGGCCTCGCGCAGCCGCTCGGGCGGCAGCAGCGCCGCGAACAGGCGGCCCGAGGCGGTGTCGCGCAGGCTCATCACCGTGCCGTGGCGCATCGTCACGTGCACCGGCGTGGCCGCCTCGGCCACCCGCACGATGGTCGGGCCGCGGTTGCCCCACATCGCCAGCGCCACCGTCAGCCCCAGGGACTCGGCGAGTTCCTCGATCAGCGGGGTGGCCAGGCGCAGCGGGTCGTACTGCTGCAGGCCGATCAGGCCCATCTGCAGCGCCAGCGGGCCCAGGCCATAGTGGCCGCTGGGCGCGTCCTGCGCCACCAGGCCCACCTTCTGGAAGCTCACCAGGTAGGGGTGGGCCTTGGCCGGCACCATGCCGGCCTCGCGCGCCAGGTCCTTCAGCGGCAGCGGGCGACCGTGATGGGCCAGCGCCAGCAGCAGCTGGCCGCCCACCTCGATGCTCTGGATGCCGCGCGGTCCGCGGGGCTCGGCGTCGTCGCCGGGTTCATGCAGGCTCATTGGCTCGGGTTTATACTGAAACGAATCGATTAGACATTATCGAACAACCAAACTAAGATCAAGGGGTGGAACCCGCAGGGCGGGCTCCGCCGTTTTCGCGCCGCCGCCACAGGAACACCGCCATGAGCACCAAGACCTTCGCCTCGCACGCCGACCTGGAAGAAAAGCAGGTCAGCTTCGTCCAGTTGTCCGAGCACGCCTGGGCCTACACCGCCGAGGGCGACCCCAACACCGGCATCATCATCGGCGACGACGCGGTGATGGTCATCGACACCCAGGCCACGCCGGTGATGGCGCAGGACGTGATCCGCCGCATCCGCACCGTGACCGACAAACCCATCAAGTACGTGCTGATGAGCCACTACCACGCGGTGCGCGTGCTGGGTGCCAGCGCCTACATGGCCGAGGGCGGCGAGCAGATCATCGCCAGCCAGGACACCTACGACCTGATCGTGCAGCGCGGCGAGCAGGACAAGGCCAGCGAGATCGGCCGTTTCCCGCGCCTGTTCCAGAACGTCGAGAGCGTGCCCCCGGGCCTGACCTGGCCCACCATGACCTTCACCGGCAAGATGACCGTGTGGCTGGGCAAGCTGGAAGTGCAGTTGCTGCAGCTGGGCCGCGGCCACACCAAGGGCGACACGGTGGCCTGGCTGCCGCAGGAGAAGGTGCTGTTCTCGGGCGACCTGGTCGAGTTCGACGCCACGCCCTACGCCGGCGACGCCTACTTCCAGGACTGGCCGCAGACGCTGCGCAACATCGCTGCGCTGAAACCCGAGAAGCTGGTGCCGGGCCGCGGCGCCGCGCTGGCCACGCCGGAGCAGGTGCAGGCCGGCCTGCAGGGCACCGAGGCGTTCGTCACCGAACTCTTCGCCAGCGTGAAGGCCGGGGCTGCCGCCGGCAAGCCCTTGCGCGCCGTGTATGAAGAGACCTTCAAGGCGCTGCAGCCCAAGTACGGCCACTGGGTGATCTTCAACCACTGCATGCCCTTCGACGTGACCCGTGCCTATGACGAGGCCACGCAATACCCCGACCCGCGCATCTGGACCGCCGAGCGCGACATCGAGATGTGGAAGGCGCTGGAAGGTTGAACGCCATGCTGGACGCCACCCACGCCCCCACACTGAAGAGCTGGGTGCCCTCGGCCAACCAGCCGGGCACCGACTTCCCGATCCAGAACCTGCCCCTCGGCCGCTTCCGACGTGCCGGCAGCACCGAACCGCTGCGCGTGGGCGTGGCCATTGGCGACGAGATCCTGGACCTGCAGCAGGCGCTGGCCGCGGGCGGCTGGAGCGCCGAGGCCCAGGCCTGGCTGGCGCCCATGGCGGCGGGCGACCTGAACGCCTTCATGGCGCAAGGCCCAGCGGCCCGCAAGGGCCTGCGTGCCGCGCTGAGCGCCGCGCTGCGCGAGGGCAGCGCGCAGCAGGCCGCGCTCGCGCCGTGCCTGGTGGCGCAATCCGCCGCCGAGATGGCGCTGCCCTGCCAGATCGGCGACTACACCGACTTCTACACCGGCATCCACCACGCCACCACGGTGGGCAAGCTGTTCCGCCCGGACAACCCGCTGCTGCCCAACTACAAGTGGGTGCCGATCGGCTACCACGGCCGGGTCTCGTCGATCGGCGTCAGCGGCCAGCAGTTCCGCCGCCCCAAGGGTCAGTTCAAGGCACCGGACGCCGCGGTGCCCGAGTACGGCCCCTGCCAGCGCCTGGACTATGAGCTGGAGCTGGGCGTGTTCGTCGGTGCCGGCAACGCGCTGGGCGAGCCGATGGACATGGAACGGGCCGAGGCCGACTGGTTCGGTCTGTGCCTGCTCAATGACTGGTCGGCGCGCGACGTGCAGGCCTGGGAGTACCAGCCGCTGGGCCCCTTCCTGGCCAAGAACTTCGCCACCACGATTTCGCCCTGGATCGTCACGCAGGAGGCGCTGGCGCCGTTTCGCGTGCCCTTCGCCCACCCGGCGGACGACCCGCAGCCGCTGCCCTACCTTGACTCGCCCGCCAACCGCCGCCAGGGCGGCGTGGCGGTGCAACTGCAGGTGCAGATACAGACCGCGCAGATGCGCGCTGCCGGTCAGGGCTTTGCCACGCTCTCAAGCAGCGACTTCCGCGACGCCTACTGGACCGTGGCCCAGATGCTGGCCCACCACAGCGCCAACGGCTGCAACCTGCAGCCCGGCGACCTGCTGGGCAGCGGCACGCAGAGCGGTCCGCAGCCGGAGCAGGGTGGTTCGCTGCTGGAACTCAGCCAGGGCGGCAAGCAGCCGCTGACGCTGCCGGGTGGCGAGACGCGCCGCTTCCTGCAGGATGGTGACGCGATCGCCCTGGTCGGTCGCTGCGACGCGGCGGGCGCGGTAGGTATCGGTTTCGGGCCCTGCGTGGGCACGGTATTGCCGGCGGTCTGAGGTCGCAGCGATCTATCATCGGTGTCCCGACCTGCATGGATGCTGCATGCTGATCCGCCAAGACCCGAAGCCCGCTTGGCCCACCGGCCTGGACCTGCGCCGCCGCATCGCGATCCATGCGCGCCCCGATCACCGCGCGGACTTCCGGGTCGGTCTGACCGCCGATGTCGATGGCCGCGTCGAGCTCTACCACCGCCTGGCGCCCGGCTTCACCGAGCTGGTGGTGCTGGGCCAGACCACGTCCGAGACCCAGATGCGCGAGACCGAGCGCGACCTGCGACAGTGGTACCGCGACGATTTCGACAGCCCGCATTTCGGCGTCGTCGGCGCCGATGGCCCGCCGCCGTACTACCTGTACGTGGCGCTGCGCTGATCAGGCGCTGAGGATCCAGCCCTCCAGCGGATCCATCGCCGCCGGCAGGCCCCAGCCCGGCTGGCCCACGGCCCAGGCCGCCTGCAGCAGGCACAGCACCGCGTCCAGCCGGTCGCCGCTGGCGTCCTCGGCCAGGGCTTCGTGCTGGGCCGGGCTCAGTTTCAGGCGCAGGCCCAGCCGGCTGCGGCCCTGCTCCAGCGCGGCCAGCAGGTCCTTGCGGGCGATCAGGCGCTCGGGCGTCTGTTTCGCGCGCTCATCGCTCTTGTACGAGCGCGCACCGATCAGCTCGCGTGCCAGCAGGCCGGGGTAGGCCTCCAGCGCCACGCGCGCCGGGTCGCCCGCGTGCAGGCCGGGCAGGTCCACCCCGGCCTCGATCAGCCGCGGCACGCCGGCATGCAGCATGTAGGCCACCGGCGGATTGACCCACTTCATGCTGGGCGAGGAGCCCGCTGGCACATCGCAGGCGCGGTGGGCGAACTTGCCACCGGCCGGTCGGGCATCGCAAAAGGCCTGGAAGGTGGCGCGGATCTCCTCGCGCGAGAGCGCCGCGTAGTGGCGCATCAGCGCCGCCCAGTCAGTGGGCCAGCCCAGCGCCAGCACCAGCTCGCGCGGCAGGCCGAAGGGCAGGTCGAACGCGCCCGCCCAGGGGCCGGGGCGCTGAAGCAGGGCGCTGAAATCGTCCAGGCGCGGCAGCGTCTCGATCGTGTCGAGCCGGACCACCGCGCCCACCCGCCGGCCCCAGGCGGCGACGATGGGCTTGGCGGCGCGGGGCGCGCTGGAGAAGTCGACGCCCAGCAGCAGCCGGTCGGTGGGCGGGGCAGGGTGGGGCATGGTGGCGCGCATTCTCGCTGCCGGGACCGGCCGGCGTGGCGACAATGCCGGGATGACCCGCTCCCGTGTGTTGATCGTGCTGGCCCTGCTCGGTGCCCTGTTGCTGGGCCTGTTCGCCGCCTACCGCGTGGCGCTGCAGCGCCTGGAGGCCGACCTGCGCGAAGCCCTGGGCCCGCGCGCCACGGTGGGGGCCATCGAGGTGGGCTGGACCGGTCTGCGGGTGCGCGAGCTGCATGTGGCGGCGGCGCCGGGCTGGCCAGCCGATGAGGAACTGCACGCCAGCCTGGTGACCGTGCGCCCCGACCTGGCCAGTGCCTTCAGCGGCGCCTGGCGGGTGCAGCGCATCGTCGTCGAAGATGCCCGCATCGTGCTGCTGCGCACCCGCGACGGGCGCTTGCGCGTGCTGCCCTCGATGCTGGAGACCGGCGCGCGCGCCGCCGCGCCGGCTGCCAGCGCCACCACCCCTGCGCCCGCGGTGCTGATCGACCACATCGTGCTGCGCGGCGTGCAGGTGGACCTCTTCGATGCCAGCCTGGCGCTGCCGCGGCCGCACCGCATCCGCCTGGCCGACCTGAACGCCACACTGGACACGCTGGCCCTGCCCGGGCTGGACCGGGCGATGGATGTGGACCTGTCGGCCACGCTGAAGGGTCCGGCGCACGACGGCCAGGTGGCGGTGCGCGGCCAGCTCACCCCGGCCACGCGCGAGGCCGAGCTGGTGGCGGCGCTCACCGGCATCGACATGCGGGCGCTGCAGCCCTACCTGCTGAAGGTCAACGACGGCGGCATCCGCCAGGGCCGGCTGGACCTGCAGCTCCAGGCCAGCGTCCACGGTCAGCGGCTGAAGGCGCCGGGCCGGATGGTGCTGACCGGGCTGGAGCTGGCCGACGGCTCCGGCCTGCTGGGCCGGCTGGGCAGCCTGTCGCGCCAGGCCGCGGTGGCGGCGCTGCGCAACCAGGGCCGCATCACGCTGGACTTCACGCTGCAGGGCCGGCTGGACGACCCCGCCTTCTCGATCAACGACAGCCTGGCCCAGCGCTTTGCCACCGGCGTGGCCGAGGCGGTGGGCGTGAGCCTGGGCGGGGTGGTGGAAGGCGTGGGCAACGTGATCAAGGGCCTGTTCGGCCGCTGACGCCGCCGGCATAGACCCCGGCGGCGCGGGGCGAAGCAGGGGCTTTGGCCACCCGCCGCGGCCGGAACACCGACAATACAGGGTTGCCCCTGCACCCCGCCGTGACCGTCACCACCACCTCCGCCGCCCCCGCCCGCCCGAAGGCGCTGACCGCCTATCGCCCGTTCTGGGCCAAGCGTTTCGGGCCCGCGCCCTTCCTGCCGATGAGCCGGCAGGAGATGGCCGCGCTCGGCTGGGACAGCTGCGACATCATCATCGTCACCGGCGACGCCTATGTCGACCACCCCAGCTTCGGCATGGCGGTGATCGGCCGCACGCTGGAGGCGCAGGGCTTCCGGGTGGGCATCATCGCCCAGCCCGACTGGCACTCGGCCGAGCCCTTCGCGGCGCTGGGCCGCCCGAACCTGTTCTTCGGCGTGGCCGCCGGGAACATGGATTCGATGATCAACCACTACACGGCCGACCGGAAGATCCGCAGCGACGACGCCTACACCCCCGGCGGCGTGGCTGGCAAGCGGCCCGATCGCGCCACCCTGGTCTACACCCAGCGCTGCCGCGAGGCCTTCAAGGATGTGCCGGTGGTGATCGGCGGCATCGAGGCCAGCCTGCGCCGCATCGCCCACTACGACTACTGGAGCGACAAGGTGCGCCGCTCCATCCTGGTCGACAGCAAGGCCGACCTGCTGGTGTATGGCAACGCTGAGCGCGCCATCACCGAGATCGCGCACCGGCTGGCGCAGAAGAAGCCGATCGACAGCATCACCGACGTGCGCGGCACCGCCTTCCTGCGCAAGCCCGATGACCCGGCGCTGGCCGGCTGGTTCGAGATCGACTCGACCGAGGTCGACACGCCCGGCCATGTCGACGCGCTGCTGAGCCCCTACGCCGAGGTGGACACCACGCCCGGCGCCGCCTGCGCCGAGGGCGCTGCCGAGCCGGCCGCCGAGCAGCCGGTGCGCCTGGTGCGCCGCGCGCTGGAACACCAGGGCGCGCGAGCGATCACCACGCCGCGTGATCACACCGTCATCCGCATCCCGGCCTACGAGCAGGTCAAGTCCGACCCGGTGCTCTACGCCCACGCCAGCCGCGTGCTGCACCTGGAGACCAACCCCGGCAACGCCCGCGCGCTGGTGCAGCGCCACGGCGAGGGCCATATCGCGCGCGACCTGTGGGTCAACCCGCCGCCGATCCCGCTGTCCACGCCCGAGATGGACCACGTCTTCGATCTGCCCTACGCGCGTGCGCCGCACCCCTCGTATGCCGACGCGCAGGGCAGCCATGACGGCGCCACCAAGATCCCCGCCTGGGAGATGATCCGCTTCAGCGTGAACATCATGCGCGGCTGCTTCGGCGGCTGCAGCTTCTGCTCGATCACCGAGCACGAGGGCCGCATCATCCAGAGCCGCTCGGAAGACTCGGTGATCCGCGAGATCGAGGACATGCGCGACAAGGTGAAAGGCTTCACCGGCGTGGTCAGCGACCTGGGCGGCCCCACCGCCAACATGTACCGGCTGGGTTGCAAGAGTCCTGAGATCGAGGCCGCCTGCCGCAAGCCCAGCTGCGTCTACCCCGGCATCTGCTCCAACCTGAAGACCGACCATGGCCCGCTGATCAAGATGTACCGGCGCGCCCGCTCGCTCAAGGGCGTGAAGAAGATCCTGATCGGCTCGGGCCTGCGCTACGACCTGGCGGTGCAGTCGCCCGAGTACGTGAAGGAGCTGGTCACCCACCACGTGGGCGGCTACCTGAAGATCGCGCCCGAGCACACCGAGGACGGCCCGCTGTCCAAGATGATGAAGCCCGGCATCGGCACCTACGACCGCTTCAAGGCGATGTTCGAGCAGGCCAATGCCGAGGCCGGCAAGCAGCAGTTCCTGATCCCGTACTTCATCGCCGCCCACCCGGGCACGCGCGACGAGGACATGATGAACCTGGCGCTCTGGCTCAAGCGCAACGGCTTCCGCGCCGACCAGGTGCAGACCTTCTACCCCAGCCCGATGGCCACCGCCACCGCGATGTACCACACCGGCCTGAACACGCTGCGCGGCATCCACCGCGACAGCCGCGCCGAGAAGGTGGACATCGTCAAGGGCGACCGTCGCCGCCGCCTGCACAAGGCCTTCCTGCGCTACCACGACCCGGCCAACTGGCCGCTGCTGCGCGAGGCGCTGAAGGACATGGGCCGGGCCGACCTGATCGGCAATGGCAAGCACCAACTGGTGCCGACCTGGCAGCCGCGCGAGGACGCCGGCTACCAGAGCCCGCGGCGCAGCAACTCGACGCCCACCAAGGCCGCAGCACCCGCCGCTGCGCCGAAGAAGGGCCGCGTGCTGACCCAGCACACCGGCCTGCCGCCGCGCGAGACCGGTGCGCGGCCGGCGCCGCGCAAGCCTCAGCGCCCCGGCGGTCCGAAGCGGTAGAGCGCGTCCTCGCTGGGCGCGCCGTGCAGCGTGCTGGGTGCGCTGTGGTCGAGCACGAAGCCGCACTTGTCCAGCACCCGGCGTGACGCGGTGTGGCGCAGGTCCACGCTGGCCCACACGGTGCTGCCCGGCCAGCGCGCCAGCAGTTGCTGCAACCAGACCTGCAGCGCCGCGGTGGCCACGCCGCGGCCGGCGTGCGTGCTGCCAATGCGGTAGCCCACCCACAGCCGGCCATCGGCCTCGCGCGTGGCCTGCACCAGGCCCAGCGGCGCGCCGCTGGCGCGGTCGCGGATGACGGCGTTGAGCCAGGTCTCGCCGCTGTCCGCGGGCGCGCCGGCCACCCAGCGCGCCACGCGCGATTGCCAGGCCGCCAGGCCGGGCGGGCGGTGGTCCTCGGTGTAGGTGTAGAGGGCGGGGTCCTGGATCAGCGGCCACAGCGGCGCGGCGTCGTCCAGGGTGATCGCGGTCAGCGTGATCATGGCCAGATCGCCTGCAGCAGTTGCGCCAGCCGGGCGCCGGCGCGCACCAGTTGGCGGCGCTGGAGGGCGTCGCGCGCCAGCGCGTCATCGGGGCTCTGTTGCACCCACTGCGGCGGGTCGCCCTGCGCCGGCCCGAAGCGCAGCGGCGACAGCGCTTGGCGCGCCACCTCCAGCGTGTCGCTGGCCCAGGCGGCGGGCCATTGCGACACGGGCAGCTCGGGGCGGGGCAGGGCGCGGGCCTGGGCCAGCAGGGCCGCGTCCAGGTTCAGCGAGGGCGCGGCGTCCCACAGCGCGTGCAGGTTGCGCTCGCCCACGCTCAGGCGGTTGCCGCCGGTGGTGTCGTTGGCGTGGTCATGGGGGGCGCGGTCGGGGTCGATCGGCCGGCCCGCGCGGTCCAGGTAGAGCGCGCCCACATGCAGCGGCTGGTGCAGGTCGCCCACCAGGTGGGCCAGCCAGGCCAGGGCCTCGCGTTTGTTCTCGAAGCGCAGCGTTCCGGCGGGCGACTCACCGCGCAGCGTGGCAATGGCGGCCTGCAGCGCGCCGACGATGTCGTCCGGCCGCGTGCCCGCCAGGCCCGGGCGCCAGGCCGAGCGCTGCAGCGCGACGTCGGTGTAGTGCAGGCGGCGGTGGCAGGCCTCGGGCGAGGTGTGCGGGCCGCAGGCACCCTCGAAGGCCGCCACCGCGCGGGTCAGGTCCTCGGCGCTGAAGACCCGGCACTCGCGCGGCCCGCTGGGGACGCTGCCGGGGCGGCCCACGCCGCGCAGGCAGTCGGGCCGCTGGGCGGCGTCGGCCAGGGTCCAGCCCACCGGTTGCAGCAGCGCGCGCACCTCGCGCTCGGCACGGCTGCCGGCGATCAGCGATTCGGCGATGGCCACGCTGGCCTGGTGGCCGCGCGGGCCCCAGGCCCTGGCCGTTCCCAGTGTCAGCACCAGCAGCAGGAGCAGGGCCAGGTGCTTCATCGTCATCCCAGCGCCAGCGCGGCCACGCCGCCGGCCATGCAGGCCGCGCCCGCCAGGCGCCAGCCGCGGTCGGCCTCGCCCAGCCAGCGCCCGCCGATCAGCGCGGCGAACAGCATCGACACCTCGCGCGCCGGCGCCACATGCGACAGCGGCGCCATCGTGGCTGCGTACAGCACCAGCACATAGGCCAGCGGGCTGAACACCGCCATCACCAGCGCGTGCTTCCATTGCGTGTGCAGCGCCTGCACGAAGCCGCTGCGGTCGCGCCAGCAGGCCGGCAGCATGAAGGGCACGCGCAGCAGGTTGCCGAAGTAGTCGACCAGGATGGGTGAGACCATCAGCACCTTCACCGCATAGCCGTCGATCACCGTGTAGCCGGCGATCAGCACGCCGGTGGCCGCACCCCAGGCCAGGCCGGCGCGCACGCGCAGGCGCTGCGCCGGGTCATGGGCGCGTGCCCAGAGCGCCGGGCCGCCGGCAATCAGCCAGATGCCCGCGCACACCGCCAGCACCCCGGCCACGCCCAGCGGGCCGGGCGTCTCGGCCAGCAGCCACCAGGCCAGCGCGGCGCTGAGCAGCGGGCCGGTGCCGCGCGCCACCGGGTAGACCACGGTCAGGTCAGATCGCCGGTAGCCGGTCAGCAGCACATTGAAGTAGACCAGGTGGGTGACGGCGCTGGCCGTCACCAGGCCCCACTCCAGCGCGCCCCAGCGCGGCAGTTCGGTCCACGCGGCCCACACGCCCACCGGCGCCCAGAACACGACGATGCCAATCGCCGACAGCAGCACGAAGTGGTGGTTGCCACCGGCTTTCTTGGCGGCCACGTTCCACAGCGCGTGCAGCAGGGCGGCGATGATCACCAGGGCCAGCGCGCTGATCGGCATGGTTCAGTGGTGCCGGGCCCGCGTGGCGCGGCCGCAGGGGTGCGGCGTCGGCAGCGACGAGGGGCGCGGCGGGCAGGGGCGCATCGCGGTATTGTCGGCGATGGCGGCGAGAATGCGGCCATGCACCCCGTCCCCCCGCCGCCCGTCCAGCCCCGCAACCCGCTGCATGGCGTGACGCTGGAGGCCATGGTGGTGGCGCTGGCCGCGCACTACGGCTGGGCCGGCCTGGCCGAGCGCTTGCCGGTGCGCTGTTTCCAGAGCGACCCGAGCGTGGCCTCCAGCCTGAAGTTCCTGCGCAAGACGCCCTGGGCGCGCGCCAAGCTGGAGAGCCTGTACCTGTTCATGCAGCGCGAGCTGACGCGTGCATCGCATCGGCGCTGAGCGCAGCACGCGGTCGGGCCTAACGGGGGCGTGCGTAGTCGCTGGCGATCCAGGCCTCGGCGCTGGCGCGGTTGAGCCTGAAGCCCGGTGACACGGCCACGGCGGCGAGCTCCTCGCCGCTGTCATCGACCGCGGTCAGTCGGGCGCTGGGTTGATCGTCATCGGGCGTGATGTCCAGGCGGACGCTGATGCGCCCACCGCCGGCCGACACGGTGATCTCCTGGTGCAGCGTGGCCTGCAGGTGCTGCTCATGGCGGCGCAGCACTTCGCTGGCGGTCTTGACCAGGGTGTTGAAGGCGCCCGCATCCAGCGGCTTGGGGTTCTTCTTGTCGCGGCCCATGGTCCAGGGGCCGACCAGCGCGGGCTCATCCACGCCCTGCTTGTACATGGCCACGGCCCAGCCGTCGTCGTCCTCGTTCTTGATCACGCGGGCGGTCCAGCCCTTGTCGGCCCACAGCCGGTCCTCGTGGATCGCGGTGCCGTCGTCGGTGGGGGAAGTCATGGCCACAGTGTAGGGGGCCGGCGCGGCATACTGCGGCCATGAGCAACCCGGTTCTGGTCGAGGCGCTGCGCGGCGACACCGTGGAATCGGCGCACCGCGGTGCGCTGGTCATCGTCGATGCCGAGGGCGCCACCGTGCTGGCGCTGGGCGATGCATCGCGCCCGGTGTTTCCGCGCTCGGCGGTGAAGCTGCTGCAGGCCTTGCCGCTGGTGGCCAGCGGTGCAGCGGATCGCTGGCAGCTGAGCGACGCCGAACTGGCCCTGGCCTGCGCCTCGCACGGCGGCGAGCCGCCCCATGTGGCGACCGCCGCCGGCCTGCTGGCCCGCCTGGGGCTGGACGACAGCGTGCTGGAATGCGGCGCCCACTGGCCTGGCTTCGAGCCGGCCACGCGCGCCCTGGCACGCAGCGGCGCCGAGCCGTCGGCGCTGCACAACAACTGCTCGGGCAAGCACAGCGGCTTGGCCTGCCTGGGTTGCCTGCTGGCCGGTGGTGCCGATGTGCGCGGCTTCCTGTCGGGCTACGTGCAGCCGCAGCATCCGGTGATGCGCGAGGTCAGCGCCGCGCTGCAGGCGGCCACCAGCCACGACCTGGCGCACGCGCCGATGGGCATCGACGGCTGCTCGATCCCCACCTTCGCGATCCCGCTGGAGGCGCTGGCGCTGGGCTTTGCGCGGGTGGCCAGCGGCGTGGGCCTGTCGGCCGGGCACGCGGTGGCGGCGCGGCGCCTGCGCCAGGCCATTGCCGCGCAGCCCTTCATGGTGGCCGGCAGCGGCCGCCTGGACACCGACCTGATGGCGCACTTCGGCGAGCGCCTGTGCTGCAAGGTGGGCGCCGAGGGGGTGTACTGCGCCGCACTGCCCGAGCGCGGCTGGGGCGTGGCGATCAAGGTGGACGATGGCAACAATGCCCGCGCCGCCGAGGTGGTGCTGGCCAGCGTGGTGCAGGCGCTGCTGGTGCGCGACGAGGCCGATGCCGCCGTGCTGGCCACCCGTGTGGCGGTGACGCTGCGCAACTGGCGCGGCACCGTGGTGGGCGCGCTGCGACCCGCCAGCAGCCTGCAGCAGGCGCTGGCCACGCTGGCCCGCTGAACCGGAGGGATGGATGAGCACGGGCTGGCAACTGTCGGAGCACGAGGACTGGCCGGCCGATGCGGGCATCGTTGACGACGGCCTGGAGGCGCACAACGCGCCCTGGGTGGTCGGCGTGCGCTCGCTGGCCTGCCTGGCCCGTGATGCACAGGGGCGCGTGCTGGGCGGCGCGCTGGGCCGCACCTGGGGCGAATGCGCCGAGCTGCAGCAACTGTGGGTGCTGCCCGAGCAGCGCAAGCAGGGCCTGGGCCGTGCGCTGATGCAGCGCTTCGAGGCGGCCGCGGCGCAGCGCGGCGTGCGGCGCGTCTACCTGACCACCTTCAGCTTCCAGGCGCCGCGCTTCTACGCCGCGCTGGGCTACGCTGAACAAGCCCGCATCGAGGGTTTCGGCGGCGGCCATGTGAAGTACCTGTTCCTGCGCGAACTGCCCCATTCCTGACGCAGGAGTTCCCCTGTGCCTGGCGGCCCTGGCGCCGCACTACCATGCAGCGCATGAACTCCCGCATCGTCCCCACCCTGGCAGCACTGCTGGCCGTGCTGGCCCTCAGCGATCAGGCACTGGCGCAGCAGTCCGCCGCGCCCGGTATCAACTACCCCAGCGTGGCTGCCGCACTGAAGGACCTGGAGTCCCGCGACGGCAAGGACACCGTGGTCACCCACGGCGACGGCTGGACCACGGTGAACGAGCCGGCCGCCGCCGCCCAGTGGTCCTTCCCGCCGGTGGGCCATGCCGCCTACCCGGCGGTGCTGCGCCGCACGATGGTGCGCGGTGCCGATGGCCAGGTCCAGGTGCGCACCGACCACCTCTGCGAATCCCCCGCCGCCGCCTGCCAGGCGCTGCTGGCCGAGTTCGCGCAACTCAACGAACGCATCGAGCAGGCCAAGCGAAGCCGGGGACGGCCTCCGGCACCGCCAGCAAGCGGCGGCTGACTGCCCACAGCGGCCGTAGGCCGCTGTGGGCCATGCCTGCTGCAGTACGCCAACGGTGGATTCAGCCAAGGCCTGAGCGGCCTGGGGATGGTGGCGCTGTCGG
>NZ_JAGQDD010000028.1:0-48367 GCF_018069845.1 Ideonella alba | reverse complement strand
CTCAGGCCTTGGCTGAATCCACCGTTGGCGTACTGCAGCAGGCATGGCCCATCGCGGCCAACGGCCGCTGTGGGCAGCAAGCGGTCCATCAACGTTTCTTTGACCCACCACAGACGCGCGCACTGAACCATCCGCCTCCGCGGCCGATACGAGGCCATGGCCGGGTTGCGGGTGCAGTCCGGGCCCGAAGCTTCATGACCAGGGAGGTTCGTGATGGGTGCGACGTGGCGCTTGATCGTGGGCGGGGTGCCCAGCGGGCTGGACCGGCAGGAGCTGGAAGCGTTGCTGGCGCCGTGCGGGGCGGCGCGGCTGGACGTGCATGAGTCGGCGGGCGGGCCGGGTGAATCGGTGGTGGTGGTCCGCATCGGCACCGACCTGCGCCTGGCCGAGCGACTGCGTCAGCGGGTGGGCGGGCGCAGCATCCAGGGCCACAGGCTGTGGACCTGGCTCAGCCGACGACCGCTGCATTGACCTGGCGCAACCAGCGAAGCGCGCGAGACACACGGGCTTGACATCGCCCGGTTGGAATGGGCTTGGACGGTGCCGATCGGCCCGTTGACCTCGAAAGGAACCACCATGCTTCGCTCCCCCGCATTCAAGGCTGGTGCCGCCGGCCTGTTCGCCCTGTGCCTGGCCGGCGCTGCGCTGGCCGCGCCCGGCTGTCCCGACGCTGGCCGCCCATGTGACGGCCATGCCGCACGCGCCCAGCACGCCCGCATGAACGGCGATCCGGCCGAGCATGCGGCCCGGCACCTGGAGCGCCTGAAGGCCGACCTGAAGCTGCAAGCCGGCCAGGAATCGGCCTGGACGGCCTTTGCCGCCCAGGTGGCGGAACAGGCCAAGGCGGCCCGCGCCGAGCGCGACGAGATGGACAAGCTGGCCGGCAGCGCCACCGCCCCCGACCGCCTGGCCGCGCACATCGCCGCGCTCAAGCGCCGAACCGCCGCGCTCGAGGCCGGCCAGCCGGCCATGACGGCGCTGTACGCGGTGCTCAGCACCGAGCAACGCGCCGTGTTCGACCGCGAGGCCCCTGGCAGCCGCCCGCCGCGCGGCCCGGGTCGCTGACCCGGCGCACCGGTGGCGCCTCAGCGCCGCCGCGCCACCCAGCGCGTGACGAAGCCCGGGCCCTGGTGCCCGGTGCCTTCGAACAGCGGCACCTCGCCCTCGAAGGCCTCGATCTCGTCGAGCACATCGCCCATCTCGGCGCGCAGGTCGGCCAGCGTCAGCAGCATGTCCGGGTCCTTGGGTCCGCCGCTGGTATAGCCCTGCAGCTGGCCCGGGTGGAAGCCCTCGACGATGCACCAGCCGCCGGGTGACAGCAGCCCGGCCAGCTGCGCATGCGCCACGCGCCGCACGGCCGAGGGCAGGTGGCAGTAGACCAGTACCAGCGCGTCGAAGCGTTGTTCAGGCGGGGTCCAGGCGGACAGGTCGGCCCAGCGCGCCTCGTAGCGCCGCGCCACGCCACGCTCGGCGGCCAGGGCCCGGGCCTTGGCCAGGCCGTTCTCGGCGTAGTCCAGCGCCAGCACCTGGTGGCCCTGGGTGGCCAGCCACACGCCGTTGCGGCCCTCGCCGTCGCCCGGCACCAGCACCTGCGAGTGCGGGGCCAGCAGCGCGGCCTGTCGGCGCAGGAAGGCGTTCGGCTCGGTGCCGTACTTGTGGCCGGGGGCGGCGAAGCGGTCGTTCCACTGGTCTTGCATGGCGTGCGCGGCTGATCGGTCCAGCGGGCATTGTCGGGTCATACTGCGCACCAAACCGCCTGCTGCGCCGCATTGCCCATGAGCAACACCCCTGAAGCCGACGCCGACCGCGCCCCGCGCGCCTTGCCGCCCGACGACCCGCTGCGCGCCGTGCTGCACGACGAGGTGCATGCCCGCCCCTCGGCGCGCATCCGCCTGCCGGCGCTGGTGGTCTTCGTTGCGGTGCTCAACAAGGGCGTCAGCCGCGACGACGAGTGCGCCCACCTGCAGCGCCTGCCCGGCCATGCCCACCTGACACCGGCGGACCTGGCGGGCAACTTCCTGCGCCTGCGTTTTGCCGACCACACGCTGAAGTGGGAGCGCCACACCGAGTTCACCCGCTACGCACTGGTGCAGCCGCTGCCCGACGACGCAGCCCTGGGCGCGGTGCAGCCGGCGCTGCTGCCCGGGCTGCGCATCGCCACCGACTGGTGGCAGGCGATTCCCGGCCGCACCGTGGCCGCGGTGCAACTGGTGATGGTGAACCACCCGATCGAGGACCCGCACGCGGCGCTGGCGCTGGGCCAGCGCTGGTTCGGCGGCAAGACCGTGGTGGCCTCGCTGATGGGCAATGGCGAGGCCGGCAACGGCCACTCGATCGCCATCACCAACTTCCGCCGCACCGATGACGGCTTCGAGCGCATGCTGGTGATCGCTCCGCCGGGCACCAGCGAGACGCGCGCCGGCCGCATCTCGCAGCGCCTGCTGGAGCTGGAGATCTACCGCCTGATGGCGCTGCGCGGCCTGCCGCTGGCCAAGGAGCTGGCGCCGCTGCTGGCCGGCAGCGAGGACGAGCTGGCCTCGGTCACCGCCCGGCTGGAGGCGCGCAGTGCCTCTGAGGCCGAGCTGCTGGACGCGCTGATCCACGTCGCCGCCCGCATCGAGCGGGCCACCGCCGAGCACGCCTTCCGCTTCTCGGCCACCCAGGCCTACGACGCGCTGGTGCGCCAGCGCATCGCCGAGCTGCGCGAGCGGCCCATCCCGGGCACGCAGACGATCGGCGAGTTCATGCAGCGCCGCCTGTCACCGGCGATGGCCACGGTGGCGGCCACCGCCGGCCGCCTGGCCTCGCTGAGCCAGCGCACCGAGCGCGTCAGCGCCTTGCTGCGCACCCGCGTGGACATCGCCACCGAGACGCAGAACCAGCAGCTGCTGGCCAAGCTCACCCGCGGGCAGCAGCTGCAGCTGAACCTGCAGTCCACGGTGGAGGGCCTGTCGATCGCGGCCATCTCGTACTACGTGGTCAGTCTGCTGCTCTACGGTGGCAAGGCGCTGAAGTCGCTGGGCCTGCCGATCAACCCCGAGATGGCGGCGGGCGCGCTGATCCCGCTGGTGCTGTGGGTGGTCTGGAAGGCCACGCAGCGCGTCCATGCCCGGCTGATGGGCGACGCGCATTGACCGGCACGCTGGCCCTGGTGGGCGCCGTGGTCGGCGCCGTGCTGGCGCTGACCGGCGCCGGCGGTGGCGTGCTGGCAGTGCCGCTGCTGGTGTTCGCCACCGGCCTGAGCGTGCAGCAGGCGGCACCGCTGGCGCTGCTGGCGGTGGGCGTGGCGGCCGGCACCGGCGCCTGGCTGGGCTGGCGCGAGGGCGTGCTGCGCTACCGCGCCGCCGCGCTGGTCGGCGGCCTGGGGCTGCTGACCGCGCCGCTGGGCGTCTGGCTGGCGCAGCGCCTGCCTCCCGAGCCGCTGCTGCTGGGCTTTGCGGGGGTGATGCTGCTGACGGCGCGCCGCATGGCGCGGCGCGACCCGGTGCGCGACGGCAGCGAGGCCCTCGACGGCCGGCCCTGCCGCGTCAACCCCGACGAGGGCCGCCTGCACTGGACCGCGCCCTGCGCCTGGGTACTGGCCACCACGGGTGTGGCGGTGGGCCTGGTCGGCGGACTGCTGGGCGTGGGTGGCGGATTCGTCATCGTGCCGGCGCTCACGCGGGCCACCGACCTGGACACGCGCAGCATCACCACCACCTCGCTGGGCGCGGTGGCGCTGTCGGCGGTGGGCGGACTGGCCGGGGCCTTGCAGTTCGGCCAGCTCGATGGGCTGCAGGCCGGCGTGTTCAGCGGCTCGGCGATCGTCGCGCTGCTGCTGGGCCGGCGCGTGGCGGGGCAGTTGCCCTCACGCACGCTGCGCCGGCTGTTCGCCGCGGTGTGCGTGGTGGTGGCGCTGCTGCTGCTGGCGCGGGTGCTGCTGCGCTGATACCCAACAGGGTATCATCCCGGGGGGCTGCAAGGCCTTCACCGTCGCCGCACAATCACCGGCTGCAGGCCGCTCTTCCCCCTCCCCCATGGCGCATCCCACTCCCCTGAAGTTCCTCCAGCCCGGCTGGTACGCGATCCCGATGGGCCTGACCGGTCTGGCCCTGGCCTGGCTGCGCGCCGCGCCGTTGATGGGCGAGATGGCCACCGGCTTTGCGCTGGTGGTGGGCAGCCTGGCGGCGCTGGTGTTTGTCACGCTGCTGGTCTTCACGGTGCTGCGCGGCCAGCGCCACCCCGAGGCCTGGGCCGAGGACCGCAGGCACCCGGTGCGCCATGCCTTCATCGCCACCCTGCCGGTCTCGGCGATGCTGCTGGGCTCGCTGGCGGCCCAGCTGGGCGTGCAGCATCCGCTGGTCAGCGCGCTGTGGTGGGCCGGCTCGCTGGGCCAGCTGGCCACCACGCTGTGGGTGATGGCGCGCTGGTGGACGCCCGCCGCCCAGGGCGGCCTGAGCTGGATGGCGGTGACGCCGGCGCTGTTCATCCCGGTGGTGGGCAACATCATCGCGCCGCTGGGCGGCGTGCCGCTGGGGCATGAGCTGTGGGCGGCGGCGCAGTTCGGCATCGGCCTGCTGTTCTGGCCGGTGGTGCTGGTGCTGCTGCTGGTTCGGCTGGTGGTGCAGGGCCCGGTGCCCGAGCGCCTGCTGCCCACCGCCTTCATCCTGATCGCGCCGCCGGCACTGGCCGGGCTGGGTGTGCTGCAACTGGGGGGTTCCGGCAGCGTGGCCTGGGCCTGCTGGGGGATGGCGGCCTTCACCTTCGCCTGGGTCGGCTATGCGCTGGCCGGGCGCATCCGCAACCTGCCGTTCGCGCTGCCGCACTGGGGCATGAGCTTCCCGCTGGCGGCCTTCACCTCGCTGACGCTGCGCCTGGCCGAGGTGGGCAGCCCGATGGCCGTGGCCGGCCCGGTGCTGCTGGCGCTGACCAGCATCATCATCCTGGGCCTGGCCATGGGCACGGTGCGCGGCCTGCGCGATGGCACGCTGCTGGCGCCCGAGCCGGTGGCCCCGATCATTCCCGTCACTGCCGCCTGAGGAGCCCCCCGATGAAGAACGCCATGGACCTGGTGATGGCCGCCAAGGCACGGGTCAGCGAAGTCTCCGCCGTCGAGGCGCCCGCCGCGCTGCGCGAGGCCGACGTGCTGATCGATGTGCGCGAGGAGTCCGAGTTCGCCGCGGGCCACATCCCCGGTGCGATCCACGCCTCGCGCGGCCTGCTGGAGTTCAAGCTCAGCAGCAACCCGGCGCTGCAGGCCCGCGACCTGAAGGTGCTGCTGTACTGCAAGACCAGCGGCCGCGCCGCGCTGGCAGCGGTGGCGATGCAGGAGATGGGCTACCTCAACGTGCGCTCGATCGCCGGCGGCTTTGACGCCTGGGTGGCCGCCGGACAGCCGGTCGCCAAGCCCGAACAGCCCAACTTCGGCTGAGGCGCACAGTGGGGGCCTTGAAGCTGCGGCACACTGCGCGGCATGACCGCCGCCCCGCAACTGCTCGTGGCCTGCCTGTGCGCCGGCTGGTGCACCACCTGCGACGCCTACCGTGCCACCTTTGACGCGCTGGCCGACCGCCATCCGCAGGCCCGCTTCGTCTGGGTCGACATCGAGGACCATGCCGATGCGCTGGAGGACGATGACGGCCACGCCCCCGACATCCAGAACTTCCCGACGCTGCTGCTGGTGCAGGACGGTACGCCGCGCTTTTTCGGCACCGTGCTGCCGCATGCGGCGGTGGTCGAGCGGATGCTGGCCGAGGCCGCGCGCGCCGCACTGCCGCGATTGAGCGACGCCGGCAGCCAGGTGCTGGCGCGCGCCGTGCTGGCGCTCCAGCACTCAGGCGCGCTGGACTGAGGCCAGCAGCGCCCGCGCCTGCAACCAGGACGGCAGCTCCTCGGCCGGCATCGGCTTGCCGATGTGCCAGCCCTGGGCCTCGTCGCATCCCAGCGCGCGCAGGCGTTGCAGGATGGCGGCGTTCTCCACGCCCTCGGCCACCACGCTCAGGCGCAGGTCGTGGCCCATGCGCACCAGCGCGCCCACCATCGAGGCCTTGTCGGCGTCCTGGTCCATGGTGCGCACGAACAGCATGTCCAGCTTCAGCTCATCCACCGGCAGGTCGATCAGCTGCGCCAGCGAGGTCTGGCCGGCACCGAAGTCGTCGATCGACAGCCGGAAGCCCTCGGCCTTGAGCGCATGCAGGGTCTGCAGCGCGCGCTGCGGGTCGTGGGCGATCGCGCTCTCGGTGATCTCCAGGCACAGCCAGGACGGCTCGGCGCCATGGCGCTGCAGCGCGGTGCGCAGGCGCTGCTGCAGCTCGGGCTTCATCAGGTCGTGCGCCGACAGGTTGACCGAGATGCGCGGCGACAGGCCCTGGGCGCGCAGCAGCGCCGCCTGGCGCGCCGCCTCGTCGACCACCCACAGCGTCAGCTCGTGGATGAAGCCGGTCTCTTCAGCGAAGGGAATGAACTGCACCGGCGGCACCAGGCCGCGCTGCGGGTGCTGCCAGCGCACCAGGGCCTCGGCCGCCACCACCTGGTCGTCGCCCAGGCGCAGCTTGGGCTGCAGGTACAGGCGCAGCTCCTGGCCGCGGATCGCCTGGCGCAGCTCGCCCAGCAGCGACAGCGTCTGGGCGCTGCCGGCGTCGATGGACGGGTCGTAGACCAGCATGCCGGCGGTGCGGCGCTTGCATTCGGTCAGCGCCAGCAAGGCCCGCGCGAGCAGGGTCTCGGTGTCGGCGGCGTGCAGCGGCGCCACCGCGATGCCGATGCCGGCCGACAGGTCCACCGTGGAGCCGTCCAGCACCAGCGCCTGCTCGGTCAGCTGGCGCTGCACCAGGCGCGCCACCTCGCGCGCGCGGGCCAGGTCGGCGCCGGGCAGCAGCAGCGCGAACTCGTCGCCCCCCAGCCGGGCCACCAGCGGGTGGCGCTCGGGCAGGTCCAGCGCCAGCGCGCGCAGACGCTGGGCCACCTGGCGCAGCACCTGGTCGCCGGCCGCGCGGCCCAGCACCTGGTTGACGCGCTCCAGGCGGTCGATGTTGAGCATCAGCAGCGCCGCGCCGCCGTCGCCCGGCAGCAGGCGCCCGGCCTCGTCCTCGAACTGGCTGCGGTTGGGCAGGCCGGTCAGCGTGTCCCAGAAGGCCAGCTGGCGGATGTGTTCGGTGCGCTCGGCAATGCCCTGGCGCATGCCCTCGAAGGCCTGGGCCAGCTCGGCCATCTCGTCGTCGCTGGCCACGGCCGCCACCGGCGTGGCGTAGTCGCCGCGGCCCAGGCGGCGTGTCGCATCGACCAGGCCCTGCATCGGCGCGGTCAGGCGGCGCGCCGTCAGCAGACTGCCCAGCGCGAACAGGCCCAGGCCCAGGCCGCTGACCAGCAGCAGACTGCCCTGCAGGCCCTCGTAGGGGCGCACCGCCTCGTCGATCGACAGCGACAGCACCATCGGCACCGCCGTGTCACCCAGCGCCGGCAGCTCGACGCGGCGCACCTCGAGGGCAGCGCCCGACAGCGTCAGCTCCTGCGCCGCCGGGCCGACCCGCAGCAGCGGCGCCAGCGCAGCCGTGCCGCGGGCCGGGCTGAGCGTGCTGGCCAGCACCTGCTGCGGGCCGATCAGGCTCAGCTCGGCCTGGGCCAGGCGGGCCAGCTCGGGCAGCAGGTCGGCCAGCGGCACGGCGGCCAGCAGCCAGCCGCTGGGCGCTTCGCCGCGCTGACCGATCGGCACCTTCACCACCTGCGAGGGCAGCTCGCCCAGCCGCACCAGGCGGGCCTCTTGCCAGCGCCCGTCGTCCAGGCGTGCGGCCTGCTGGGCCAGCGCGGCGGCCTGCGGCCCCACCGCCGCCAGCAGGCGGCCCTGGCGGTCCAGCACCGCGGCCAGGCGCGCCGGCCGCAGGCGGCCCAGCTTGTCTTCCAGCGCCGAGCGCACGGTGTCGGCATCCACCTCGCCCTGCAGCGTCGACAGCAGGCCGTAGTCGGCGCCCACCGTGGCCGCGGCGGCCTGCAGCAGCTCGCCGCGCTGGCTCAGCTGCTCGCGCAGCAGGGCCTCGCCGTGCGACAGCCGCACGTCGATCAGCCCGCGCGCGCTGCGCTCGATGCCCAGGCGGGTCAGCAGCAGCGACACGCCCTGCACCGCCAGCAGCAGCGCGACGAAGACCAGCACGATGCGCCCGCCCAGGCTGCGCCAGAACGGCCGCGACTTCACCGCGCGGCTCCCGTCAGGCGCACCGACATCTCGGTGTCACCGGCCACGGCCAGCGGCTGCTCGACGCCCATGCTGCCCGCCGGCAGCACCGGATGCCAGGTGCGCAGCCGGTAGCTGCCTGGCGGCACGTCGGCGATCTGCACCACGCCATCGGGCCCGCTGCGGCCGTACCAGGGCGTGTCGGCCACCACGATCCAGCCGATCATGCTGTCGTGGATGTTGCAGCCCAGCACCACCACGCCGGGCTTGTCGAACAGCACCGGCTTCTCGGGGCGGCCGACATAGAGCTTGATCTCGAAGCGCTTGGATTCGGACACCGAGTAGACATGGTGGCGCACCGTGTCGCGGTTGGGAAAGTCCACCCGCGTGCCCACCGGCACCACCGCCACCTGCGGCTGGAAGCGCTTGTCCTGCTGGCCCACCTCGGCACTGGCCAGCGGCCTGGGCGCGGTGCGCCCGGTGGTGGATTCGAGCATCACCACCGCGTCCGACAGCAGCGTGCCGGCCGGGTTCAGCACCGTCACGCGCACGCTGGCCGCCGTCGCCGCGTCCGTCAGGACCGCGGCGGTCAGCAGCAGCGTGGCGGCGCACCTCATGGTTCGATCGCGATGCTGCGGATCGGACCGCCGTCGCCGATCGGGCCGATCAGCGTGGCGCGGCCGGTGGTCAGGTCGATGCGGTAGAGGCGGCTCTGGTCGGTGCGCAGCATCGCCAGCGGCTGGTTCTTCAGGTCGGAGATGTCCAGGTCGGCCTCGACCACGCCGTCCACGCCCAGCGGGCCGACGCTCATCACCCGGCCGGTGTTGGGCGAGACCGGCGGCACCTTGCTCTCGTGCGAGCCCATCATCACCAGCTGCGCCAGACCCAGGTCGATCGCGTAGTTGGTGGTGACCTTCTCGTTGTCCTTGTTGTAGGTGTAACCGGCGGCCACCACGCGCACTGTGTGGCCGGCGTGCGGATCGGTGTTGACGTAGCCCAGCAGCGTGTCGGGGGCGCCGTCGACGACACGGCCGGTGTCGGGGTGCACGCGCAGGTTCTGGCCGGCCTCGGTGACCACGCGCAGGCGGTCGACCGTGGGGTTGAAGTCGATGCCCACGCGCGCGCCCAGCAGCGGCCAGCCGATGCCCGTGCCCACCGGGCTGGCCGCGCACTGGGCGGTGTCGATGGTGTAGAGCTGGCCGCTGCGGCCCAGCGCATAGAGCTGGCCACGCGCCACGCGGTAGTCGATGCCCAGCAGCTGCTCGCCCGGCTTCAGGCCGCTGATCGCGCACTGGCTGACCAGGGTCTGCGGTGCGGCGGCGGCAAAGCCCAGCAGGCGATGGTCAGGGGTCAGCGCTCGCACGAACTCGCCGCCGCTGCCCCCGCTGGCGGCCGGCGGCGTGGCCGGGATCGGCAGCAGGCTGCAGCCACCCAGCGCCAGGGCGGCGAGTGCGGCGAGGGTCGGGAGCAGGCGCAGCGGCATGGCGGGTCCTTGATGTGACTGAAAGTAACACAGCGCTGTGGGGCTGGACCTTCTGGTGTCGGCATCGGCGCCGGGGTCTTGAGGGTGGCCTGTGGCGTCGGTCACTCCTCGCCGAGGAATCCGCCACTCTGGTGGGCCCACAGGCGCGCATACAGGCCGCCGGCGGCCAGCAGCTCGGCATGCGTGCCCTGCTCGACGATGCGCCCGGCGTCCATCACCACCAGCCGGTCCATGGCCGCGATGGTGGACAGGCGGTGGGCGATGGCGACCACGGTCTTGCCCTCCATCAGCCGGTACAGGCTGTCCTGGATCGCGGCCTCAACCTCGCTGTCCAGCGCGCTGGTGGCCTCGTCCAGCAGCAGGATGGGCGCGTCCTTGAGCATCACCCGGGCGATCGCGATGCGCTGGCGCTGTCCGCCGCTGAGCTTGACGCCGCGCTCGCCCACATGGGCGTCGTAGCCGCTGCGGCCCTTGGGGTCGGTCAGGCCCTGGATGAACTCGTGCGCCTCGGCGCGACGGGCGGCGGCGATCATCGCCGCATCGTCGGCGTCGGGGCGGCCGTAGAGCAGGTTGTCGCGCACCGAGCGGTGCAGCAGCGAGGTGTCCTGGGTGACCATGCCCACCTGGGCGCGCAGGCTTTCCTGGCTGACCTGGGCGATGTCCTGGCCGTCCACGAGGATGCGCCCGCCGGCCAGGTCATGAAAGCGCAGCAGCAGGTTCACCAGCGTCGACTTGCCGGCGCCCGAGCGGCCCACCAGGCCGATCTTCTCGCCGGGGCGGATGGTCAGCGACAGGTCGTCGATCACGCGCTTGCTGGCGCCATAGCCGAAGACCAGGTGGTCGAACACCACCTCGCCGTGCGGCACCTGCAGCGGCTTCGCGTCGGCGCGGTCGACCACGGTGGGCGCGCGCGTCAGGGTGTTCAGGCCGTCCTGCACGGTGCCGATGTTCTCGAACAGGCTGGCCATCTCCCACATGATCCAGTGCGAGATGCCGTTCAGGCGCAGCGCCATCGCGGTGGCCGCCGCCACCGCGCCCACGCCCACCTGGCCCTGGGACCACAGCCACAGCGCGCTGCCGGTGGTGCCCAGCACCAGGCCCACGCTGAGCGCGTGGATCACCAACTCCAGCGCGGTGACCATGCGCATCTGCTGGTGCACCGTGCCCATGAACTCGTGCATCGCGCTGCGCGCATAGCCCGACTCGCGCTGGGCGTGCGAGAACAGCTTGACGGTGGTGATGTTGGTGTAGGCGTCGGTGATGCGCCCGGTCATCAGCGAGCGCGCGTCGGCCTGCACCTGCCCCACCTTGGCCAGGCGCGGCACGAACCAGCGCAGCGCCGCCAGGTAGCACAGCAGCCAGATGCCGAAAGGCCACAGCAGCGTGGTGTCGAAGCTGCCCACCAGCGTCAGCATGGTGGCGAAGTAGATGATGATGAAGACCAGGATGTCGGTCAGCAGCATCACCACGTCGCGCACCGCCAGCGCGGTCTGCATGACCTTGGTGGCCACCCGGCCGGCGAACTCGTCCTGGAAGAAGGCCAGGCTCTGCGCCAGCATCTGGCGGTGGAAGTTCCAGCGCAGGCGCATCGGGAAGTTGCCGTTGAGCGCCTGGTACTTCAGCAGCGCCTGCGCGGCCACCAGCACCGTGCTGCCCACCAGCACGCCGGCCAGCGCCAGCAGCTCGTCGCCGCGCTGCGCCCACAGCTGCGCCGGCGGCACCTCGGCCAGCCAGTCGACGATGCGGCCCATGAAGCCGAACAGGATGGCCTCGAAGACGCCGATCAACGCCGTCAGCGCGGCCATGGCCGCGACGTGGCCGCGCAGGCCATCGGAGCAGGCCCAGATGAAGCGGGCCAGGCCGCGCGGCGGCACGGGCGGGATGGCGTCGGGGTAAGGGCGGACCAGCCGCTCGAAGAAGGCGAACAAGAGGTGGGCGTGCAGCAGAAAAAGGTCCGCAAGCGTAGCCGAAGCGGCTCAGCCGCGCAGCGCGATCCAGCCCAAGGCCGCCAGCGGCGCGGTGTCGGCGCGCAGCGTGCGCGGGCCCAGCGTCACCGGGGTGAAGCCGGCGCCGCGGGCCAGGGCCTCCTCGGCCGGGCTGAGGCCGCCCTCGGGGCCGCTGAGCAGCAGCACCGGGCCCGGGCGCCCGGCCAGGTGATCCGCCAGCCGCTGCGCGTCGGGCGCCAGGCTCAGCACCAGTCGCTGCTGCGCCGGGTCGGGGGCCAGCGCGGCCAGCCAGTCGGTCAGGGCGTTCACCGGCGCCACCTCGGGCACGCGGCGGCGGCCGCACTGCTCGGCGGCGGCCACGGCCACGCCCTGCCAGTGCGCACGCCGGCGCTCGGCGCGCTCGCCGCTCAGGCGCAGCACCGAGCGCTCGGTGTGCAGGGGCTGCACCGCAGCGGCACCCAGCTCGGTGGCCTTCTCGACCAGCGCGTCCATGCGCTCGTTGGCCGGCATGCCCAGCGCCAGCGTGACGGCGCAGGGCAGCTCGGTGTCGGGCGCGGCCCGCTCGGCCAGCACACGCACGCTGACCTCGCGCCGGCCCATCGCGGTGATCTCGGCCTGCCACTCGCGGCCGTCGCCGTTGAACAGGGCCAGGGTGTCGCCGGGCTGGCGGCGCAGCACCTGCACGTGGCGGGCCGCTTCGGGCGGCAGTTCCAGGGTGGCGCCGGCCTGCAGCGGCAGCGCGACATGGTGACGCGTGGACATGTCGCCAGTGTGCCCGATGGCGGCGCTGCGGCCGCGCGGGCCCCTAGAGCAGTTCGCTGAGGCGGCGCACCGAGGCCAGGCCGTGGTGGTCGGCGATGCGGTCCAGGTAGTCCATCGCCAGCGCCTGCAACTCGGGCGCGCCGGCGCAGCGCTCCAGTTCCAGCGCGAAGCGGTACGAGGCCACCAGGCCCAGGGTTTCGCGGCCGTGGGCATTGAGCGCGTCGTAGAGACGGCTGTAGCTGCTTTCGCGCAAACGCTGGCGCAGGCGGGCCAAGTCCAGGGGCGCGCTGGCATCGCCCGACGGCGCGGCCGCCGCTGGGGCGGGCGCCGGCGACGGGGCCGGCGCGAGCAGGCCGGCCTCGACCAGTTGCCTCAGGTCATCCGCCTCGCAGCCCTTGACCTGCGACAGCCAGAAACCCGCCGGTTTGTCCGGCGAGATGACCAGCAACAGATTGCGCTGGTGGCGCGGCAGGCCCAGCGTGCGAGAGCGGATCTCGTCCTGACCCGCGGTGGTGCGGACAAATCGCGTTTGCATGTCCCAACGTCAGGCCCGTGGCTGCCCGTTATCGCTTCACTGTGTGCGCTGCGCTGGCGCTGCTCCCCATGAGCTCAGCGGGCCATTATGCGCGTGCAGCCGGCTTGTCGCGCAACTCGCGGCGCAGCACCTTGCCCACCGGCGTCTTGGGCAGCTCGGTGCGGAACTCGATCAGCTTGGGCCGTTTGTAGCCGGTCAGGTTGGCCTCGCACCAGGCACGCACATCGGCCTCGGTGACGGCGGGATCCTTCTTGACCAGCACCACCTTGACGGCCTCGCCGGCCTTCTCGTCGGGGATGCCCACGGCGGCGCATTCGAGCACGCCGGGCATCTGGGTGATCACGTCCTCGACCTCGTTCGGGTAGACGTTGAAGCCCGAGACCAGGATCATGTCCTTCTTGCGGTCGACGATGCGGAAGAAGCCGCGCTCGTCCACCACGCCGATGTCGCCGGTGCGGAAATAGCCGTCGGCCGTCATGACCTTGGCGGTCTCGTCGGGCCGCTGCCAGTAGCCGGCCATCACCTGCGGACCGCGGATGGCGATCTCGCCGGACTGGCCGGCGGGCACCTCGTGGCCGTCGTCGTCCAGCAGCGCCAGCTCGGTGTTGGGCACCGGCAGGCCAATGGTGCCGGTGAAGGCCTTGGTGTCGACCGGGTTGCAGGTGGCCACCGGGCTGGTCTCGGACAGGCCGTAGCCCTCGCAGATCGGGCAGCCGGTCTTCTCCAGCCACAGCCGCGCCGTGGCCTGCTGCACCGCCATGCCGCCGCCCACCGAGATCTTCAGGTGCGACCAGTCGACGCTGGCGAAATCGGCGTGGTTGGCCAGCGCACCGAACAGCGTGTTGACCGCCGGCAGGCTGTGGAATCGCTCGCGCGCGAGGTCCTTCAGCACCGCGGGCACGTCACGCGGGTTGGGGATCAGGATGTTGCAGCCGCCCAGGCGCAGCCCCAGCATCATGTTCGTGTTGAATCCGAAGATGTGATAGAGCGGCAGCGCGCAGATCGCGGTGTATTGCTCGCCGGGCGGGATCAGGCGCAGCGCCGGCTGGTACCAGGCCTCGCACTGCAGCACGTTGGCCACCAGGTTGCGGTGCAGCAGCACCGCGCCCTTGCTGACGCCGGTGGTGCCGCCGGTGTACTGCAGCACCGCGATGTCGTCGGGGCCGGTGGCCGGCGGGGTCCAGGTCATGCCCCGGCCGCGGGCCAGCGCGGCATTGAAGCGCACCGCCTGCGGCAGCTCGAAGGCCGGCACCATCTTCTTCACCTTGCGCACCACATGGTTGACGATGCTGCCCTTGACCAGGCCCAGCATGTCACCCATCGCCGCCAGGATCACGTGCCGGGTGGGCACGTCGCGCGCCACCTGCTGCAGCGTGGCGGCAAAGTTCTCGACGATGACGATGGCCTTGGCGCCCGAGTCCTTCAGCTGGTGCTCCAGCTCGCGCGGCGTGTACAGCGGGTTGACGTTCACCACCACCAGCCCGGCGCGCAGGATGCCGGCCACCGCCACCGGGTACTGCGGCAGGTTGGGCATCATCACCGCGACGCGGTCGCCGGCCTGCAGGCCCAGGCCCTGCAGGTAGGCGGCAAAGGCGCGCGAGGCCTCGTCGATCTGGGCAAAGCTGTAGGCCTTGCCCATGAACTTGTAGGCGGGCCGGCTGGCGTGCTGGCGCAGGCTCTCGTCGATCAGCGCCACCAGCGAGGGGTAGAGCGAGACATCGATCTCGGCGGGCACGCCTTCAGGGTAGTTCTTCAGCCAGATCCGATCCATCTTCTCTCCGAGCTTGATGGATGATTGTCCTTGCGCGCTTCAGGCGCAGGCATCCGGGGATTCGATAGCGCCGTCTCGGGGATTCTCCCTAGACCAGCGGCCCTTTGTCACAGGGCATTGGCACAAGGAGTTACCTTTCAACGGTCTGAAGACCTCCACCCTAGGGAGGTTCGCGGCGGCGGCGGGTGCCTAGGATCAGCACCCTCTTGTCGTACTTCACGAGGCATCCCATGCTCGCACTGATCCGCACCTCGCTCTGTGCCGCCGCCCTGGCGGCGATCGCCGCGCCGGCCCTGGCGGGTGGCCCCAACGCCGTCGTCCACTCGGCGCAGGCCGACATGACGAACGAGTTCGTCGTCAAGTTCCGCGACACGGCCAGTGCCGAGGCGACGGCGCGCCATGCCGGCGTGCAGGCCGCGCTGGCTGCCCGTGGCGTGTCGCTGGCCGGCATCGAAGGCCGGTTCCTGCGTGTGGACCGCCCGCTGTCCAACCTCGACGCCCAGGCGCTGGCCAAGGAGCTGAAGGCCGCCAACCCGGCGATTGCCTACATCGAGGCCAACATCCGCCTGTCGCACCAGCTCGTGCCCAACGACACGCGCTGGAACGACCAGTGGCACTACTACGAAGACATCGCCGGCATCAAGCTGCCCAAGGCCTACAACAAGTCGCAGGGCGCCGGCGTGGTGGTGGCGGTGCTCGACACCGGCTACCGTCCGCACGCCGACCTGGTGGCCAACATCGTGCCGGGCTACGACTTCATCACCAACACCAGCACCGCCAATGACGGCAATGGCCGCGACAGCGACGCCCTGGACCCGGGCGACGGCTGCGGTGGCCAGAGCAGCTGGCACGGCACGCACGTGGCGGGCACCATCGCTGCGGTGACCAACAACGGCGTCGGCGTGGCCGGCATCGCTCCGGGCGCGAAGATCCAGCCGGTGCGCGTGCTGGGCTGCGGTGGCGGCACCTTCGTCGACATCCAGGACGCGATCGAGTGGGCCTCGGGCGGCACCGTCGCCGGTGTGCCCGCCAACCCGACGCCGGCCCGGGTGATCAACATGTCGCTGAGCGGCTCCGGCGCCTGCCCGGCCGGCCTGCAGACCGCGATCAACAACGCCGTGGGCCGTGGCACCGTGGTGGCCGTGGCCGCGGGCAACAACAATTCCAATGCCGGCAACTACACGCCGGCCAACTGCGCCAACGTGATCACGGTGGCCTCGGTCAACCGCAGTGGTTCGAAGGCCTGGTACTCGAACACCGGCGCCACGGTCGAGATCGCCGCGCCGGGTGGCGACACCACCGGCAACGTCGCCAACGGCGTGCTCTCCACGCTGAACGCCGGCGTGTCCACGCCGGGCGCCGACAGCTACGCCTACTACCAGGGCACCTCGATGGCCACGCCGCACGTGGCCGGCGTGGCCGCGCTGATGCTGGCCAACCGTCCGACGATGACGCCGGCCCAGGTGCTGGCCCGCATGCAGAGCACCGCGCGCGCCTTCCCGGGCACCTGCACCCTGTGTGGCGCGGGCATCCTGAATGCCGCCAAGGCGGTGCAGCGTCCCTGAGCGGCCGGCGCCTCGCGCCGCTGAGCAAGGGCCCGCCACTGGCGGGCCTTTTTTCTTGTAGTGTCCGGCTCTGATGCAGCCGACCGAACCTGCCGCCCCCGAGCCAACCACCCGCGCCGCACCGCGCTGGTACCTGCGCCTGCTGGGCGGGTCCACGCTGGACGGCGGTCAGGGCAGTGAGCTGCGCCGCTGGCCCAGCCGTGCCGCGCTGCTGCTGCTGGCGCGCCTGGCGCTGTGGCCGCGGCGCGTCCATCCGCGCGAGGAACTGGTCGAGCTGCTCTGGCCCGGCGTGGCCACCGATGTCGGCCGCAACCGCCTGCGCCAGGTGCTGTCCACCTTGCGCGCGCTGCTGGAGCCGGCCGGTGCGCCGGCGGTGCTGCAGGCCGACCGCCACGCGCTGCGCCTGCTGCCGGGCGCACTGGGCTGCGACGCCCACGACTTCGAGCGGCTGCTCTCCAGCCGCCGCGACGCCGACGCCCTGGCGCTCTACGCGGGGGAGCTGCTGCCCGGCGTCTACGACGACTGGGTGGTCGACGAGCGCCTGCGCCTGCAGGCGCTGCACGATCGACTGACCGAGCGCCAGCCCGAGCCGCCCGCGGCGGCGGCCGCGCCGCACCCGCAGCCCGCGCCCGAGCTGTCGCGGCCGCGCCGGGGGGCGCTGCCGCGCTACCTGAGCCGCTTCTTTGCCGACGACATCGCGCTGTCACGGCTGCGCTCGGCGCTGGATGCCACGTCGGCCCTGGTGCTGCGCGGACCAGGCGGCGCGGGCAAGACGCGCTGCGCCGTCGAGCTGATGCGGGGCCTGCCGCCGGGCGTGCCGGTGCAGTTCGTCGACCTGAGTGCCTGCAGCGACCTGGCAGCCCTGGAGGCGGCGGTGTCGGCCGCGCTGGCCGACCCCACGCCCACCGCGCAGCCACTGGCCGAGCGTCTGGCCGCCACCGACGGCTGGCTGGTGCTGGACAACTTCGAGCAGCTGCCGCCCGCCGCCGATGCCCGGTTGAGCCAGTGGCTGCAGACCTCGCCGCTGCTGCGGGTGCTGGTCACCTCGCGCCGCGGGCTGACGCTGGCGGGGGCGCTGGAGCTGTCGCCGCCGGCGCTGGGCCCGCTGCCCGCCGCGGACGCCGCGCTGGAGGTGCTGGCCCGGCACCCGGCGGTGGCCTTGTTCGTCGACCGCGCCCGGGCGGTGCGCCCGGACTTCCACCTCACGCCGGGCAACGCCGCGGCGGTGCGGGCCCTGGTCGGTGCGCTGGACAGCCTGCCGCTGGCGCTGGAATTGGCCGCGGCCCGGGTGCGCAGCCTGCCCCCGGCCGAGTTGCTGACGCTGCTGCTGGCCGACACGGACTCGGCCTCGCTGGACCTGGTGGGCCGTGCGCGCTCGGCCGCGTCCGAGCGCCAGGCCAGCCTGCGCGATGTGGTGGCCTGGAGCTGGCGTCTGCTGTCGCCGCCGCTGGCGGCGCTGGCCGCGACCCTGGGCAGCCTGTCGGCGCCGTTCAGCCGCGGACTGGCCCAGGCGCTGGCCGACCCGGCGCTGGGGCCGGTGGCGCTGGCCGCGGCGCTGGACGAGCTGGTCAGCCAGTCGCTGCTGAACAGCCTGCCCACGGCGCACCCGGGTGAGCCGGCCCGCTACCTGATGTCGGTGCCGGTGCGGCAGTTCGCGGCGGCTCAGTTGACGGCCGACGAGCGGGTCGTGCTGCGCCAGCGCCTGCGCACGGGGCTGCTGGACTGGGCCGAGACCTGGCCCCCCACGCCGCCGCTGTCCGAGGCCCGCACGCGCCTGCCCCATCTGGGCCGTGCCCTGGACGACGCCGACGGCGAGGTCGCCGCCCGCTGGCTGGCCGCCTGGCGCCCCGCCTTGCAGGACCTGCACCTGGATGCGCCCACGCTGACCCGGCTGCAGGCGCTGTTGCCGTCGTGCACGCGGCCCGGGCTGCTGTCCGAGGCGACCGCGGCCCTGGCCTGGCAGTGGCACCTGGCGGGCCATCAGGCGCAGGCGCGGACTCAGGCGCGGGCCGCGCTGTCGGCGTCACGCCGGGCCGGACCGCCGGCGCGCACGCTGGCCCGATGGACCCTGCTGGCGCTGGACTGGCGGACCTGCGAGGACGGGCCGCGCCTGCGCCGCCACCTGGCGCGCGCACTGGCGGCCGTGCCCGCCGATGCCGCGTCGCTGCGCGCCCAGCTGCTGCACATCGCCGCCGGTGTGGCCGAGTTCCATGACCACGATGCCGAGCGCGCCGGGCAGGCGCTGCAGCAGGCCCTGGCGGCGGCCGAGGCCGGCGGCAACGCCCATCTGCAGCAATCCTGCCGGCTGCGCCTGGCCACCTGGCAGGCCCGGCGCCACCAGGCCGACGAGGCGCTCGCCGGCCTGGACGCGGTGGCGCGGCAGGCCGCGCTGCTGGGCGACTGGGAGGTGCTCAGCAGCGTGCACAACAGCCGCGGCAACCTGCTGCTGCGCCTGCGCCGCCCCGCCGACGCGGCCACCAGCCTGCGCGAGGCGGTGCGCCAGGCCTGGGCGGTGCGCTCCGGCGTGGACCTGGCCTATGCGCTGTGGAACCTGCCCCGCGCACTGGTCCGTCTGCCGGGGCAGGCGCCGCTGGCGCTGCAGCTGCTGGCCTTTGCCGCCGCCTGGTGGGACCGCCACTACGGCCGCCTCACCGCCGCCGAGCGCCGTTTCGTGCGCCGGGTGCGGCGGCTGGCGGCGGCGAAGGGCGAGCCGGCGCTGGCCCGGCGACTGTGGGCCAGCGCCGAGGGCTGGACGCTCGACGAGGCCGTGGCGCGCGCGCTGGCTAACGATTGACGAACGCCTGCGCGGCAGCATGGCTGCGCCAGCCGCGTGGCGGCGTCAATCAACCCAACTCCGGAGGTCTCCATGTTCCCCTCGCTGCACCCTGTCCTGCGCCCCGCCGCCCTGCTGCTGGGCCTGAGCGCACCGCTGGCCCAGGCCCAGCAGGTCGGCACCTATGAAGGGCTCACCGATGCCGGCGACTCGCTGACGATCAAGGTCGAGCTCGACGAATTCGGCCAGCCCCGGGTGCACGAGGTCGGCATCGGCTACATCGCCACCTGCACCAAGTCCGGCCCGGGCCGCTGGGTGGGCTGGGGCGCCGGTGTGTCCCAGTCCATCGTCGCCCGCAAGGCCAGCTTCGAGGTCCGCGGCAACGCGCTCTACCAGAGCTGGAGCCTGAAGTTCAATGGCGCCGGCGACCAGATCAGCGGCAGCTTCCTGGGCCGCACGCCGGAATTCGTCGACCTCGACAGCTCGACCAAGCTGGTCCAGCTGTGCGACAGCGGCAAGCGCAGCTTCACCGCGTCGCTGGTCCCGATGGGCACGGCCGCCGCGCCCGGCCTGGGCCGCGGCGAGTTGCGCGCACGGCCGCGCTGAGCCGCCTCAGGCGGCCAGCGCCGCCAGCACGATGTCGCGCGCGTACTCGGCCGCCACCTCGCGCAGGAAGCGCGGGAAGTCGACATGCGCCGCGTCGTCGGCGCGGTCGGAGATGGTGCGCAGCACCGCGCAGGGGCGGCCGAAGTCATGCGCCACCTGCGCCAGCGCGGCGCCTTCCATCTCCACCGCCAGCGCGTCAGGCAGCTCGGCCTGCAGGCGCGCGCACTCGGCGGCTGAGCTGACGAAGCGGTCGCCGCTGACCACCAGGCCCTGGTGCACGCGGGGCGCAGCGATGCCGAACGAGGCCAGCGCCGGGTGCTCAGCCGCCAGCACCGCGGCGGCACCGGTGACCAGGCGGGCGGACCAGGCGCCGTCAGCGTCGAAGCGGCTGCGCCCGGTCATCGGCACCTCCCAGCGCGGGAACAGCGGCGAGGCGTCCATGTCGTGCTGCAGGAACTGCCGGCCCACCACCACATCGCCAACCGCCACGCCCGGCCCCAGGCCGCCGGCCACGCCGGTGAACAGCAGCGCCTGCACGTCGAAGCGGTCCAGCAGCAGCGCCGCGGTGGTGGCCGCGGCCACCTTGCCGATGCCGCTGAGCACCAGGATGACGTCATGGCCAGCCAGTCGGCCGCGGTGCAGCCTGCGGCCGGCCAGGGTGCTGACATGGTCGACATCCAGCCGGGCCTGCAGCGCAGCCAGCTCGTCGGGCAGGGCGCTGACGATCGCAAGGGTCATGGCCGCGATTGTGCGTCGGCCATGAAAAAGGCGCCCCGCGGGCGCCTCGGCTGGAGCGCGAGACCGCTCAGGAACCGTTGGCCGGGGCCAGGCTCTCGTTGAGCTGGGCGCCGATCTTCGGGCCCAGGTTCTTCACCAGCAGCGCTTCGGCCACCAGGATGATCAGGGCGCCGGCGGCACCGGCGGCCACCGAGTGGCCGCTGATTTCATAGGCCACGACGCTGAAGAAGGCGGCGTTGAAGACGCCGACCACGCCGGCGACGCCCAGGGCGAGTTGGGCGGGGGTCATGCGGACACCTCGGCGGTGCGGGGGAAGCTCAGGACGCTCAAGACAATCTCCGGGAGGATGAAGGAACCGGGTGGGTCGGCCGCGCCGTGACGCGACCTAGCATTAACCCTTATTTTAGGCCTTGATCCAGATCCAGGAAGGTCAGATTCCCGCCGCCGCGCTCAGGCTTTCAGCGCGCCCAGCACCTCGTCGAGCATCTTCTTGGCGTCGCCGAACAGCATGCGGTTGTTGTCCTTGTAGAACAGCGGGTTGTCCACGCCGGCGTAGCCGCTGGCCATCGAGCGCTTCATGACGATGCTGGTGCGGGCCTTCCAGACCTCGAGCACCGGCATGCCGGCGATCGGGCTGCCGGGGTCATCCTGGGCGGCCGGGTTCACGATGTCGTTGGCGCCGATCACCATGGTCACGTCGGTGTCCGGGAAGTCCTCGTTGATCTCGTCCATCTCCAGCACGATGTCGTAGGGCACCTTGGCTTCGGCCAGCAGCACGTTCATGTGGCCCGGCATGCGGCCGGCCACCGGGTGGATGCCGAAGCGCACGTTCACGCCCTTCTCGCGCAGCAGCTTGGTGATCTCGAACACCGTGTGCTGGGCCTGGGCCACGGCCATGCCGTAGCCGGGGACGATGATCACGCTCTTCGATTCGCGCAGCAGCTCGGCCGTCTCGGCCGCGCTGATCGGCGAGACCTCGCCCTGCGGCTCGGCCGCGCCACCGGCAGCCTTGGGCGCCGGCGCGCCGCCGCCGAAGCCGCCGGCGATCACGCTGATGAAGTTGCGGTTCATCGCCCGGCACATGATGTAGCTGAGGATGGCGCCCGAGGAGCCCACCAGCGCGCCCACCACGATCAGCAGGTCGTTGCTGAGCATGAAGCCGGTGGCCGCGGCGGCCCAGCCGGAGTAGCTGTTGAGCATCGACACCACCACCGGCATGTCGGCGCCGCCGATGGCCATCACCATGTGCACGCCGAACAGCAGCGCCACCACGGTCATCACCAGCAGCGGCGTCATGCCCGAAGCGATGTCGTGGGCGTTGAGGAACTCGCGGCCGAACCAGATCACCACCAGCAGACCCGCCAGGTTGAGCCAGTGGCGCCCCGGCAGCAGCAGCGGCTTGCCGCCGATGCGGCCCGAGAGCTTGCCGAACGCGACGATCGAGCCCGAGAAGGTGACCGCGCCGATCAGGATGCCGATGTAGATCTCGACCTCGTGGATGGCCTTCTCGGCCGGCGTGGCGAAGACGGTGGAGGTGTCCACATAGCTGGCGAAGCCCACCAGGCAGGCCGCCAGGCCCACCAGGCTGTGCATCAGCGCCACCAGCTCGGGCATCTGCGTCATCTGCACCTTCTTCGCGGCGAAGAGGCCGATGCTGCCGCCCACCACCAGGGCGCCGACGATGTAGGGCACGCCGGCCGCGGTGACGCGCGGACCCAGCACCGTGGCCAGCACCGCGATGGTCATGCCGACCATGCCGAACAGGTTGCCGCGGCGGGCGGTTTCGGGGTTCGACAGCCCGCCCAGGCTGAGGATGAAGAGGATGGTGGCGCCGATGTAGGCCACGGTTGCGAGGCTGGAAGTCATGTCCGGTTCCTTGTTCTTGTTCTGACGATCACTTGCGGAACATGGCCAGCATGCGGCGCGTGACCGCAAAGCCACCGAACATGTTCACCGCGGTCAGCACCAGGGCGACCACCGCGCAGCCCAGGATCAGGCCGTGGGGCCGGTCGGCCGCGCCGGTGGCGTCCAGCGGCGGCGCCACCTGGATCAGCGCGCCGATGGCGATGATCGAGCTGATCGCGTTGGTCACGCTCATCAGCGGGGTGTGCAGCGAGGGCGTGACGTTCCAGACCACCATGTAGCCCACGAAGCAGGCCAGCACGAAGACCGTGAAGTGCGACAGGAAGGCCGCCGGCGCGTACAGACCCACCAGCGCGAACAGCACGGCGCCCACGGCAAAGACGATGGCCAGCGTGCTGCCCTTCATCGGCTCGCCCGGGCCATGGCCATGGGCCGCTGCCTTGGGCGCGGCCACCGCGGCGGCCTTGGCCGGCGGGGGTGGCGGCAGCTTGGGCGCCGGGGCGGGCCAGGTCAGCTCGCCGTTCTTCACCACCGTCAGACCGCGGATGGCGTCGTCCTCGAAGTTGACGTTGATGACGCCATCCTTGGTCTTGCACAGCTCCTCGGTCAGGCGCAGCAGGTTGGTGCTGTACAGCGTGGAGCTCTGCTTGGCCAGGCGGCTGGCCAGGTCGGTGTAGCCGACGATGGTCACGCCATGGCGCACCACGGCCTGGCCGGGCACGGTCAACTCGCAGTTGCCGCCCTGCTCGGCGGCCATGTCGACGATCACGCTGCCGGGCTTCATGGTCGCCACCATCTCGGCGGTGATCAGCTTGGGCGCCGGCTTGCCGGGGATCAGCGCGGTGGTGATGATGATGTCCACCTCGCGGGCCTGCTGCGCGTACATCGCGCGCTGCGCGGCCTGGAAGCCCTCGCTCATCACCTTGGCGTAGCCGCCGCCGCCCGAGCCCTCTTCCTCGTAGTCGACCTTGACGAACTCGCCGCCCAGCGAGACCACCTGGTCGGCCACCTCGGCGCGGGTGTCGTTGGCGCGCACGATCGCGCCCAGGTTGGCGGCGGTGCCGATGGCCGCCAGGCCGGCCACGCCGGCACCGGCGATGAAGACCTTGGCCGGCGGCACCTTGCCGGCGGCGGTGATCTGGCCGTTGAAGAAGCGGCCGAAGGCGTTGGCCGCCTCGATCACCGCGCGGTAGCCGCTGACGCCGGCTTGCGAGGTCAGCGCGTCCATCTTCTGGGCGCGGCTGAGCTGGCGCGGCAGGCAGTCGATCGCCAGCGCGGTCACCTGCCGGGCCTGCAGCGCGGCCATCAGCTCGGGGTTCTGCGCCGGCCAGACGAAGCCGATCAGGGTGGCGCCGGGGCGCAGCAGCGCCACCTCGTCCAGCGTGGGCGGGCGCACCTTGAAGACGATGTCGGCCGTGCCCCACAGCTCGGCCGCGCTGCCCGCCACCTTGGCGCCGGCGGCGCGGTAGCTGTCGTCGTCGCAGTTGGCCGCGTCACCAGCGCCGGTTTCCACCGCCACCGAGAAGCCCAGCTTGATGAGCTTCTCGACCACGTCCGGCACGGTGGCGACGCGCTTTTCCCCGGCCGCAGTCTCGCGCGGCACCCCGATCAACAGAGCCATGACTCTCCTCTCCAACGTCCACTGTGCAGGGGCGGCGGCGCCGCATCCACGCGGCGGCCTCGGCGCCCCTGTCGTTTGCCGACAAGCTTACCCAATCGCCGGGGCCTGTCGTCCGGCGGTTTGCCCGGGCTCTAAGATGGCCCGATGGAACGTTGGAAACCAAGCGTCACCGTGGCCGCGATCATCGAGCGCGAGGGCCGTTACCTGCTGGTCGAGGAGCGCACGCCCGAGGGCCTGAAACTCAACAACCCGGCCGGCCACCTGGACCCCGGCGAGTCCATCGTCGAGGCCGTGGTCCGCGAAGCGCTGGAAGAGACCGCGCGCGTCTTCACGCCCACCCACGTGGTCGGGGTTTACCTGGGGAGAATGCAGCGCGCCAGCACCGGCGAGGACATCACCTACCTGCGCTTCGCGATCGCCGGCACCGTGGGCGAGCCGGTGCCCGGGCGGGTATTGGACGAACCGATCGAGCGCACGCTGTGGATGAGCCTGGACGAACTGCGCGCCTGCACACCGCGCCACCGCAGCCCGATGCTGCAATGCAGCATCGACGATCACGCCGCAGGACGCGGTTTTGCGCTCGATTTGCTGCACATGCACGAGAGCGTCAAGCTGCTGCACAAATAGGCACCGGGATTTCCCGACCCTGCGGTCGTTGCATGATGTGAAAAGCCGCCCCGGGATGATTGACGCCGGGGCCCCGGCGACAATCCCGCCATGCACAAGCAACGCGTGGTCGTCGGCCTGTCCGGCGGCGTCGATTCCGCGGTCTCGGCCTGGCTGCTCAAGCAGCAGGGGCACGAGGTCGTCGGCATCTTCATGAAGAACTGGGAGGACGACGACGACAGTGAGTACTGCTCGTCCAACGTTGATTTCGTCGATGCGGCGGCGGTGGCCGATGTCATCGGCATCGAGATCGAGCACGTCAACTTCGCCGCCGAGTACAAGGACCGCGTCTTCGCCGAGTTCCTGCGCGAGTACCAGGCCGGCCGCACGCCCAACCCCGACGTGCTGTGCAACGCCGAGATCAAGTTCAAGGCCTTCCTGGACCATGCGATGCGCCTGGGCGCCGAAAAGATCGCCACGGGTCATTACGCCCGGGTGCGTGAGTGCCCCCACGTCGCTTCGCTCCTGCCCCCCGAGGGGGCGCGAGCCTCCTTGGGGCGGCCCGGCGAAGGCCCGACCGCGTCGGGGACGTCGTTCCAGCTGCTCAAGGGGCTGGATCCGCTGAAGGACCAGAGCTACTTCCTGCACCGACTGAACCAGGCCCAGCTGGCCAGGACGCTGTTCCCGGTGGGCGAGCTGCCCAAGACCGAGGTGCGCCGCATCGCCGAGGAGATCGGCCTGCCCAATGCGAAGAAGAAGGACTCGACCGGCATCTGCTTCATCGGCGAGCGGCCGTTCCGCGAGTTCCTCAACCGGTATCTCAGCCACGCGCCCGGCCCGATCGTCGACGACCGGGGCCGCAAACTGGGTGAGCACGTGGGCCTGAGCTTCTACACGCTGGGCCAGCGCCAGGGCCTGGGCATCGGTGGCGTGAAGGACAAGAAGGCGCCGCGCGGCGGCGGCGAGCACCTGCCCTGGTTCGTCGCCCGCAAGGACCTGGACCGCAACGCGCTGGTGGTGGTGCAGGGCCACGAGCACCCCTGGCTGCAGTACCGCAGTCTGGTGGCCGACGACCTCAGCTGGGTGGCCGGTCAGGCGCCGCGCGCCGGCGGCTATGGCGCCAAGACCCGCTACCGCCAGGCCGATGCCGCCTGTGCGCTGGACCATTCGCCCGCCGGCCTGTCGCTGCTGTTCGCCCAGCCGCAGTGGGCAGTCACGCCGGGGCAGTCGGCGGTGGTCTACGACGGCGAGGTGTGCCTGGGCGGCGGCGTGATCGCCTCGGCCGAGCTGGCCTGAAGGGCCTCAGGCCGCCTCAGGCCGCTTCGGGCGGGCCCAGATGCCGCCGCAGCATGCGGCCCAGGGCCTCGGCGGTGACGGGCTTGGGCAGGTAGTCGTCCATGCCGGCGGCCTCGCAGCGGTCGCGGTCCTCGGCCAGCGCATGCGCGGTCAGCGCGATGATCGGCACACGGGCCCTCGGAGAGTCAGTGGTCCGGATCCGGCGCGTGGCCTCGTAGCCGTCCATCACCGGCATCTGGCAGTCCATCAGCACCAGATCGACGGCCTGGGACTGCACTGCGGCCACCGCCTGCGCGCCATCACTGGCCAGCACCACCGACATGCCCATGCGCTCCAGCATGGCCTGGACCACCATGCAGTTCACGGCGTTGTCTTCCACCACCAGAACGCGCGCGGGGCGCGGGGCGCTGGCGTCGGCGCCCCCTGCGGGGTCTGCGACCGCGGCGGCCTCGCCTGCGGGGCGCTCGGCCCGCGCCAGCGGCACCTCGAACCAGAACCGGCTGCCCTGGCCGGGCTGGCTCTCGGCATGGATCGTGCCGCCCATCAGCACCACCAGGTGCCGGCAGATCACCAGGCCCAGGCCGCTGCCGCCGAAGCGGCGGGTGGTGGAGCTGTCGGCCTGCGAGAAGCGCTGGAACAGCTGGCCCAGCTGCTCGGGCGTCATGCCGATCCCGGTGTCCTGGACAGACACCTGCAGCCAGGGTCGGGCGTCCCCGTCCGGCGGGGCCACGGTGCAAGCGCGCAGCGTCACCGTGCCCGACGGCGTGAACTTGAGCGCATTGCCCAGCAGGTTGGTCATGACCTGGCGCAGCCGGGTGGGGTCGCCGCTGACCGGGGGCAAGGCCGACAGCGACAGCTCGGTCAGCACCGTCACCCCGCGCGCCTGCCCCAGCTCGCGGTAGATCGCAGCGACGCTGCTCAACAGCAGCGCCGGATCGAAGTCGACCCGCTCCAGCGCCACCTTGCCCTCTTCGATCTTCGACAGGTCGAGGATGTCGCCCAGCAACTCGTGCAGCGCGTTGGCGGCACTGGAGATGGCCTGCACATAGCGCGTCTGCTCGGCGTTCAGCGGCGTGTCGCGCAGCAGCTCGGACATGCCGAGGATGCCGTTCATCGGCGTGCGGATCTCGTGGCTCATGTTGGCCAGGAAGCGGCTCTTGGCCTGGCTGGCCTCGACCGCGATCTGCCGCGCCTGCTCGCGTTCGGCCGCCACCGACGCGGCCTCCAGACGCAGGCGTGTCATCTCGGTCCAGTCGCGGCAGCTGCGCCAGCTTTCCTGCGTCAGCACCACGCCATAGATCAGCACGCTGGCCACGACGATCCAGGCGTCCGAGTGGCCGGACCACAGCGCCTGCAGGACCACCGGCAGCAGCATGATCACGAAGTTCATGATGGCCGTGCGCAGGCTGCTGACCAGCAGGAACACGCCGACCGCGGTGATGCACAGCACACTGGCGAACAGCAGGGTGCCCAGCAGCGTGTCATGCACGGCCGGCACGAAGACCAGCGAGATCACGGCCCAGCACAGGTTGTCCAGCGTGATCAGCACGTCGAAGCGGGTCTGCCAGTAGCGCAGGCGCAGCGCCCGGTCCGGGTCTTTCTCGAAGCGGCCGGTGTCCAGGGCCCGCACGGCGCTGATCAGCAGCCGCCACGCCAGCCAGCCCAGCACCCAGGCGTCCTCGACCCGACCCCACATCGCCCAGGCCACCACCATGCCGAACACCGCGGCGCCGAGTTGGGGCTGGGGCGCCAGGCGGTAGATGGCGCTCACACGCTCCAGCGCGATCTGCTGGTCAATGGAGGGTGCTGAGCCTGGGTCAGTCGGCGGCTGGGGGTACTGCATGGGATCGGGACCCGTCACCACGGGCGTCGATGAACACCGGACACCTCGCGACGGCGTGGCTCAAAGGTATATCGGCCCGCCAGCGGTGTGCTTGATGAATACCCAGGGGCGGATCGATACACTCGGGCCGATGCCTGTGGCTCCCCCTCCCTCCACGCCGGACCCCTGGGCCCGCGCGATGCAGCGCCTGGCTGCGCAGCGGCCGCCGTCCACCCCCCTGCTGCGCCAGGCCGCCGAGCTGTTGCAGGCCAGCCGCGACGCACTGGTCGAGCCGCTGCTCGGACCGCACCTGGCGCGCCAGCCCGACGATGCCGACGCGCTGTACCTGCAGGCCCGCGCGCAGCTGCGCACCGGCCGGCCGGCGCAGGCAATCGCCTCGTTGCGCCGCTGCGTGGCCGCGCAGCCCGACTTCAGTGCCGCACGCTACAACCTGGCCAAGCTGCTGGACCAGCAGGGCTGGCCCGCCGAGGCCGAGCCCGAGTCGCGCCGGCTGCTGGCGGCCGAGCCCGACCACCCGCTCTTCGCCGAGCTGCAGGCCCACCTGCACCTGGCGCTGGGCGAGCACGACGCGGCGCTGGCGATCTACCAGCGCCTGGCCGATGCCCACCCGGCGCGCGCGCTGTCCTGGCTGGATCTGGGGCATGCGCTGCGCGCGCTGGGCCGGCGCGACGCGTGCGTGGCCGCCTACCGCCGCGCCTGCGGCCTGCGCCCTGCCCTGGGCGCCGCCTGGTGGGCGCTGGCCGACCTGCGCAACCACGCCTTCGACGCCACCGAGCTGGCGACCATGCAGCAGCAGCTGGCCCGCCCCGAGCTGCCCGCGCTCGAGCGCGCCGCGCTGCAGTACGCGCTGGCCAAGGCGCGCGAGGACGCGGGCGATGCCGAGGGCGCGTTCGCGCTGTATGCCCAGGGCGCGGCTGCGCTGCGCGCGCGCATCGACTACGACCCCGACACGCTGAGCCGCGGCGTGGCCCGCCAGCGCGCGGTCTTCACGCCCGCCTTCTTCGCCGAGCGCGCCGGCCACGGCTGCCTGGACGAGGCGCCGGTGTTCATCGTCAGCCGGCCGCGCTCGGGCTCGACGCTGGTCGAGCAGATCCTGGCCAGCCACCCGCAGGTCGAGGCCACGGCCGAGCTGCCCTACATCGGCGCCATCGCCGCCGAGCTGGCCGGCCGCAAGGACACCGCGCTGGGCACCGCCTGGCTGGAGGCGCTGGTCGCGCTGCCGCCCGAGCGGCTGCGCGGCCTGGGCGAGCGCTACCTGGCGCTGCTGCAGCGCCACCGCCACCTGGGCCGGCCGGTCGTCATCGACAAGAAGCCGGCCAATTTCTTCCACCTGGGCCTGATCCGGCTGATCCTGCCGCGCGCCCGCATCGTCGAGGTGCGCCGCGCGCCGGTGGCCAGCGCGCTGTCGATCTTCAGGTCCTTCAGCAGCAAGGGTCGGCTCAGCCTGGCCGAGCTGGGCCGCTACCACCGCGACTACCTGGCGCTGATGGACCACTTCCAGGCGGTGCTGCCCGGTGGCATCACGCGGCTGCACTACGAGGACCTGGTGGCCGACCCCGAAGGCCAGACGCGCCGCCTGCTGGACGCGCTGGACCTGCCCTTCGATGACGCCTGTCTGCGCTTCCACGAGAACCCGCGCGGCGTCACCACGCCCAGCTCCGAGCAGGTGCGCCGGCCGATCCACGGCGGCGCGCTCGAACAGTGGCGCGCCTTCGAGCCCTGGCTGGGGCCGCTGCTCGACGCGCTGGGCCCCCACGCGCCCACCCGCGGCGACTGATCAGGGCGCGCGCACCGTCACCCCGTCGGTGGCCAGCGCGGCGCGCAGCGTCTGCGCAAAGTGCAGCGCACCGGGCTGGTCGCCGTGCAGGCACAGGGTGTCGGCGCGCAGCGCCACCAGTGCGCCGCTGCGCGCCCGCACCTGGCCCTGCAGCATCAGCCGCACCTGGGCCAGCGCGGCGTCGGCGTTCTCGATCATCGCGCCGGGCGTGCCGCGCGCGGCCAGGCGGCCGTCGTCCTCATAGGCGCGGTCGGCAAACACCTCCTCGGCCACGCGCAGACCGCGGGCGCGGGCGGCGTCCACCATCGCGCTGCCGGCCAGGCCGTAGAAGACCAGCGAGGGGTCCAGGTCGTGCACCGCCTGGGCCAGCGCGTCGGCCAGCGCGCGGTCGCGGGCGGCCATGTTGTAGAGCGCGCCGTGCGGCTTGACGTGGTGCAGCCGGCCGCCGGCGGCGCGGGCGAAGGCGGCCAGCGCGCCGGCCTGGTACAGCGTCATCGCGTAGGCGTCCGCCGGACTCACCTTCATCTCGCGCCGGCCGAAGCCCACCAGGTCGGGCAGGCCCGGGTGGGCGCCCACCGCCACGCCGCGCTGCACCGCGGCCGCCACCACGCGGCGCATCGTGGCGGGGTCGCCCGCATGGAAGCCGCAGGCGATGTTGGCCGAGCTGACATGGTCCAGCAGCGCCAGGTCGTCGCCCATCGTCCAGGCGCCGAAGCCTTCGCCCATGTCGCAGTTCAGGTCGAGTGTGCTCACGGTGTCTCCAGCAGGGCCAGGCGCAGCAGCGCCAGGTGGCGTTCACGGTCTTCCAGCAGGGCCTGGGCGCGGTCGGCGCTGATCAGCTCGAAGCGCAGCCGCTGGCCCGGTGCCATCTGCGCCAGCAGCGGCAGGTCCACCGCGGCGACATGGGCGATCTTGGGGTAGCCGCCGGTGCTCTGGCGCTCGGCCATCAGCACGATCGGCTGGCCGTCGGGCGGCACCTGCACGGTGCCGAAGGCCACGCCCTCGCTGAGCAGCTCGCCCAGCGCCGGCGCGCCCAGCGCCGGGCCTTGAAGACGGTAGCCCATGCGGTCGGACTGCGGCCCGACGCGCCAGGCGGTGGCGCCGAAGGCGCGGCGCACGTCCGCGGGAAAGGCCGCCCAGTGCTCGCCGGGAACCACCAGCACGGGCTCGATGCGGTCGGCGTCAGGCAGCGTGGGGCTGGTGTCCGCCAGGGCCGTGATCGATGACGGCGCGGTGCCCGCCGGCCCCAGCGGCAGCCGATCGCCGGCCTGCAGCGCGCGCCCCTGCCAGCCGCCGAAGCCGCCGCGCACATAGGTGCTGCGGCTGCCCAGCACCGGCGGCACGTCGAAGCCGCCCTGCACCGCCAGGTAGGCGCGCAGGCCGGCGCGGGCGCGACCACAGGCCAGCTCGGCGCCGGCCGGCACGGGCAGGCGCTGACCGGCAGGGACGCTCTGGCCATCCAGCGTCAGCGGCAGCTCGGCGCCGACCAGGGCGATGCAGGCGGCGCGCGCAAAGCGCAGGCGCGGGCCCTGCAGCAGGATCTCCAGCGTGGCCTCGTCGTCGGCATTGCCCACCAGCAGATTGGCCACGCGGTGGCTCCAGCCGTCCATCGCACCGCCCACCGGCACGCCGTCGGCCTGCCAGCCCCAGCGGCCGCTGTCCTGCAGCTGCGTCTGCAAGCCGGGGTGCAGCACCTCGATCATGCGCGCTCCTGGGCCCACAGCGCCGCGAAGCGCTCGGCGTCGATCGGCTCGAAGCGCAGCCGGTCGCCCGGGCGCAGCCGGCTGGGCGGTGTGGCAGCGGGGTCAAAAAGGCGCAGCGGCGTGCGGCCGATCAGGTTCCAGCCGCCGGGGGTTTCCAGCGGGTAGATGCAGGTCTGCTCGCGGGCGATCGCCACCGAGCCCGGCGGGATGCGGGTGCGCGGCGTGGCGCGGCGCGCGGTGCGCAGCGCGGTGTCCAGGCCGGTGATGAACGGAAAGCCCGGCGCGAAGCCCAGCAGGCACACCACATGCGGCGAGGCCAGGTGGCGGCGCACCACCTCGTCCTCGCTCAGGCCGCAGTGCGCGGCCACCGCGGGCAGGTCGGGACCGGCCTCGCCGCCGTAGCACACGGGCACCACCACCTCGCGCGCGGCGACCGCCGCACGGCGGCGCGGACGGCGCAGCAGCGCCTGCACCTGGGCAGCCAGGCGCTGCCAGGGCGGCTGCAGACCGTCGGGCTCGCCCGCCACCGCCTCGGGGCGGTAGTGCAGCGTGAGCGTGGTGTAGGCGGGCACCACTTCGCGCAGGCCGGCGGGCGGCGCCTCACGCAGCGTGCGGGCCGCCGCCTGCACACGGGCCACGGTGGCCGCGTCGGGCTCGCTGCCCAGGCGCACGCGCAGCGCGCTGTCGCCCAGCGGCTCGATGCTTGGTGCTTCGCGCATCAACCCATCGCCGCCGGCAGCACCAGCACGATCTGCGGGAACATGGTGATCAGCGCGGTGGCCGCCACCAGCAGGAAGAAGAAGGGCAGGGCCATGCGCGCCAGCGTGAACAGCTGCAGCCCGGTGATGCCCTGGATCACGAACAGGTTGAAGCCCACCGGCGGCGTGATCTGCGCCATCTCCACCACCAGCACCAGGTAGATGCCGAACCACAGCGGATCGATGCCCGCGGCCTGCACCGCAGGCATCAGCACCGCGGTGGTCAGCACGACGATCGAGATGCCGTCCAGAAAGCAGCCCAGCAGCACGAAGAAGGCGGTCAGCACGGTCAGCAGCTGCCAGGGCGCCAGGCCCAGGCCAGTGATCCAGCCAGCCACCGTGGCCGGCAGGCCGGTGAAGCTCATCGCGCTGGTCAGGAAGGCCGCGCCCATCAGGATGAAGCCGATCATGCAGGAGGTGCGCACCGCGCCCATCAGGCTGGCCGCCAGCGAGGCGCGCGTCAGCGAGCCGCCCACCGCGGCAATCGCCAGCGCGCCCACCACGCCCACCGCCGCCGCTTCGGTGGCGGTGGCGATGCCGGCGTAGATCGAGCCGATCACCGCGATGATCAGCACCGTCACCGGCGCCAGCAGGCGCAGGCGCTTGAAGCGCTCGACCATGGGCACCGACTCGCCCTCCTCGGGCACACGGTCCGGGTGGCGCCAGGCCCAGAAGGCGATGTAGCCGGAGAACAGGGCCATCAGCATCAGCCCCGGCAGCACGCCGGCGGTGAACAGCTTGACGATCGACACCTGCGCCGCCACGCCATAGACGATCATCACGATCGACGGCGGGATCAGCAGGCCCAGCGTGCCGGCGCCGGCCAGCGAGCCCACCGCGATGGCCTCGTCATAGCCACGCGACTTCAGCTCGGGCAGGGTGATCTTGCCGATCGTGGCCGCGGTGGCCGCCGACGAGCCGCTGACCGCGGCGAAGATGCCGCAGCCGATCACGTTGACATGCAGCAGCCGCCCCGGCAGCCCGCGCACCCAGGGGCCCAGGCCGGCGAACATGTCCTCGGCCAGCCGGGTGCGGTAGAGGATCTCGCCCATCCAGATGAACAGCGGCAGCGCGGTCAGCGCCCAGCTGGCGGTGGCGCTCCACACCGTGGTGGCGAACAGCAGCCCCGGCGGCGTGGAGGTGAACAGCAGCAGCCCCACCAGGCCGCAGCCCAGCAGCGCCAGCGCCACCCACAGGCCCAGGCCCAGGGCGATGAAGAGGACCACCATCAGGATGGCGGCCTGGCTCAGTTCGGTCATGCAGCGCTCCTGCTCATTCGGTGCGGGCGGCTTCGCCGCCCTCGCCCAGGTCCTGGCCGCTCAGGCAGCGCCACAGGCGCTCGCCCAGCAGCGCAGCCAGCAGCGCCAGGCCGATCGGCATGGGCAGCTGCGGGATCCACATCGGCACCCGCAGCACGCCCTGCGCCACCTCGTCGTAGCGCCACGAGTCGAACACGAAGACGCCGGTCTGCCACGCGGCCCAGGCGGCCAGCGCCAGACCCAGCGCGGTGGCCAGGGTCTCGACGGCGCGCGCCGTGCCGCCGCTCAGGCGGCCCAGGATCAGCGTGACGCGGATGTGCTCGCCATGGTGCAGCGCATAGGGCAGGGCCAGGAAGGCCGAGGCGGCCATGGCCCAGGCGGCGAAGTCGTCGGCCGCCGGCACCTGGGTGCCGGCCAGCCGGGCGACGATCTGCGCCAGGATCACCACGGCGATCGCGACCATCGCCACGGCGGCGCCCACGCCAGCCGCGGTGGCCAGTCGGTGCAGCAGCTTCATCGCGGGCTCAGCGGCGGAAGGCGTCGAGCACGGCCGCGCCCTCGGCGCCGGCCTTCTTCAGCCACTCGTCGGCCATGGTCTGGCCGATCTTGGTCAGCTCCCCGGCGATGGCCGGCGGCACTGGCTGCACCTTGACGCCCTTGCTGGCCAGCGTCTGGGTGAGCGCGCCGGTGCGCTCGCGGGCGGTCTGCCAGCCGCGCGCCTCGGCCTTCTTCGCGGCGGCCATCACGGCCGCCTGCTGGTCGGCTGGCAGGCCCTGCAGCGCGCGCTTGTTGGCGATGACGATGGCCTGGGGGATGAAGGCGTGGGCGTCGTAGTAGTGCTTGACGTAGTCCCAGGCCTGGGTGTCCACGCCGGTGGCGGGCGAGGTGATCATCATGTCGACCACGCCGGTGGAGAAGGCCTGCGGCACCTCGGCGGTCTGGATGGTGGTGGGCACCGCGCCCATCAGCGTGACCATGCGGGTGGTGGAGGCGCTGTAGGCGCGGAAGCGCACGCCCTTGAAGTCGGCCATGCTGCTCACCGGCTTCTCGGTGAAGATGCCTTGCGGCGGCCACGGCGCGCCGTACAGCAGCACCACGCCCTGCTTGTCCAGGCGGGCGGCGATCTGCTCGCGCGCGGCCTTCCAGAGCTTCTCGGAGGCGTCGAAGCTGGTGGCGACAAAGGGGATCGAGTCGATCTCGAACATCGGGTCCTCGTTGCCCAGCGCCGACATCAGCACCTCGCCCACCGGCACGATGCCGGCTTGCACGCCGCGCTTGACCTCAGGCCGCTTGAGCAGCACCGAGTTGGACTGCACCTTGAGCTCCAGCGCGCCGCCGGTGGCCGCCTTCACGTCCTCGGCGAACTGGCGCACGTTCTGCGTCAGGTAGTTGGCGTCGGGCTGCTCGGCCGACACATTCCAGCTGGTGGCGGCGGCGGCAGGCAGGGTGGCCAGCGCGGCGGCAGCCGCGGCGGTGGCGATCATCAGGCGACGGTTCATCGGCTTCCTCGTGGGGCAGGGTGGGTCGGGGCCTGCCTGGCGCGCCGCCGGCAGGATGGTCCGAACTGTCGGGCCACCGGGCCGGTGCTGTCCAACGAGAAATCTTTGCCGGGCGCGACCACTTTTTCTGATCGCGCCTGCGGGTTCTCCCGCGGTGCGGGCCTCTCAAGGAAACGCCGGGCCGCCCCAAGTTTCCTTGTCCCCCACGGGGGGCGGGCTGGGCGCAGCCCGGCCCTGGGGGCGCTCAGAACGGGTAGTGGCGCGGCGTGGTCTGCACGGTGATCCAGCGCAGCTCGGTGAACTCGGCGATGCCGGCCTTGCCGCCGAAGCGGCCGATGCCCGAGCCCTTGACGCCGCCGAACGGCATCTGCGCCTCGTCATGCACCGTGGGCCCGTTGACGTGGCAGATGCCGCTGTCGATCTTGCGCGCCACGTTGAAGGCGCGCGCGATGTCGCGGCCGAACACTGCCGCCGACAGGCCGTACTCGTTGTCGTTGGCGCAGGCGATCGCCTCGTCCACGCCCTTCACGCGCACGATGGCCTTGACCGGGCCGAAGGTCTCCTCGTGGTAGATGCGCATGGCCGGCGTCACGTGGTCCAGCAGCGTGGCGGGCATCAGCGTGGTCTCGGCCTTGCCGCCGCAGACCAGCTTGGCCCCCTTGGCCAGCGCGTCGTCGATCAGCGCATTGCAGTGCTGCACCGTGCCCATGCCGATCACCGAGCCCAGCACCACCGGGGCGGGCTGGCGCGGGTCGCCCAGCGGCAGGCTGGCGGCCTTGGCGGCGAACTTGCGCACGAACTCGTCGGCCACTGTCTGGTCGACGATCAGGCGCTCGGTACTCATGCAGATCTGGCCCGAGTTGGCGAAGCAGCCGAAGGCGGCGCCGTTGACCGCGTCGTCCAGGTCGGCGTCGTCCAGCACCAGCAGCGGCGCCTTGCCACCCAGCTCCAGCACCACCGGCTTGAGGTACCGGGCGCAGGTGGCGGCGATGATCCTGCCCACCTTGGTCGAGCCGGTGAAGTTGACGCGCCGCACCGCCGGGTGCGCCACCATCGCCTCGACCACCGCGCCGGCATCGGCCGGGGCGTTGGTCAGGTAATTCACCACGCCGGGCGGGAAGCCCGCGTCCTGGAAGGCCTCCACGATCAGCGCATGGGTGCGCGGGCAGTTCTCGCTGCCCTTGAGGATCACGGTGTTGCCGCAGGCCAGCGGCGTGGCGATCGCGCGCACGCCCAGGATGATCGGCGCGTTCCAGGGCGCGATGCCCAGCACCACGCCGGCGGGCTGGCGCACGCCCATCGCCAGGCTGCCGGGCACGTCGGAGGGGATGACCTCGCCGGCCACCTGGGTGGTCAGCGCGGCGGCCTCGCGGATCATGCCGGCGGCCAGCATCACGTTGAAGCCGGCCCACATGCCGGTGGCGCCGGTCTCGGCGGGCACGGCCTCGATGAACTGCGGGGTCTTGGCCTCCAGCGCGTCGGCGGCCTTGAGCAGCAGCGCGCGGCGCTCGCCAGGGCCGGTCTCGGACCAGCTGCGGAAGGCCTCGGCGGCGGCCTCGACCGCCATCACCGCGTCGGTGGGGCTGGCCGCCGGCGCACGGGTGGCGACGGTGCCGTCCAGCGGGTTGCGCCGCTCGAAGGTGGCGCCGCGCTCGGCGGTGACCTTCAGGCCGTTGATGAGCATCGACAGATCGGACATGGGGACTCTCCTGCAGGGTCAGGCCGCGACGGGGCGCATCGCGCGATGCGCCGCCTCGCTGGCGGAATGGGTGTCGCCGGCGGCGGCGCCCAGGTAGGCCTCGCGCACGACGCTGGAGCGGGCCAGCAGCGCCGCCGGGCCACAGGCCACCAGCGCGCCGCGCTCCAGCACATAGCCGCGGTCGGCCACGGCCAGCGCCTTCTTGACGTTCTGCTCGACCATCAGCACGGTGGTGCCGGCGTCGGCAATCCGGCGGGCCATCGTCAGCAGCTCGTCGACCATCTTCGGCGCCAGGCCCAGCGAGGGCTCGTCGAGCATCAGCAGGCGCGGCGCGCTCATCATCGCGCGGGCCACCGCCACCATCTGCTGTTCGCCGCCACTCATCGTGCCGGCCAGCTGGTCGGCGCGCTCGCGCAGCTTGGGAAAATCATGGAAGGCCTGCGCCAGGCGGCGCTCGCGCTCGTCACGCCCCAGCAGCCAGCCGCCCAGCTCCAGGTTCTCGCGCACCGTCATCTGCGGGAACAGCTGGCGGCCCTCGGCCACCAGGGCCACGCCGGCGCGGACGATCTGGTCGGTCTTCTCGGGCAGGTCCTCGCCGTCCAGCGTGATCCAGCCCTGGCGGCCGATCAGGCCATTGATCGCCTTGAGCAGCGTGGTCTTGCCGGCGCCGTTGGGGCCCAGCACCACGGTCAGGCCGGGCCGCACCTCCAGTGACAGATCGCGCAGCACCAGGAAGGCGCCGTAGCCGGCCGACAGGCCCTGCACCTTCAGGTGCGCGCGGCCGCTGCCGCCGAGCTGGAAGGGGGTGTCGCGGTACCACATCATGCGGCGGCTCCCGAGCCGGCATCGGCCATCTCGTCACCCAGGTAGGCCTCGACCACCTCGGGGTGGCGCACCACCTCGGCCGGCGTGCCGTCGGCGATCTTGCGGCCCTGGTGCAGCACGATCACCCGCTCGACATGGCGCAGCAGCGTGGTCACCGCATGCTCGATCCAGACCACGGTCAGGTCCAGCTCGTCGCGCAGGCGGCGGATCAGCCGCGCCATCTGTTCCACCTCGGCCTCGGTCAGGCCGGCCGCCACCTCGTCGAGCAGCAGCACGCGCGGCCGCGTGGCCAGCGCCATGCCGATCTCCAGCAGGCGCTGCTGCGAGGGCGTGATCGCCGCCGCCGGCAGCGCCGCCAGCTGCGGCAGGCCGATCAGCGCCAGGATGCTCTCGGGCGTGCGCAGCGACCAGGGCACGTCGCGCTCCTCGCCCCACAGCCAGAAGCGGCGTGGACGGCGGCCGGCGAAGCGCAGGCCGAAGGCGATGTTGTCGCGCACCGTCATCTCGGCGAAGACGCGCGGCGTCTGGAAGGTGCGCGCCACGCCGCGGGCGGCGAAGCGCTCGGCGCGGCGGCCGGTCAGGCGCTGGCCGCGCGCCAGGATCTCGCCGCTGGTGGGTGCGGTGACGCCCGACAGCGCATTGAAGAAGGTGGTCTTGCCCGCGCCGTTGGGGCCGATGATGCCCACCAGCTCGCCCGCCGCAAAGCAGGCGTCCACCGCATCGACCGCGGTCAGACCGCCAAAGCGCACGCTGACGCCGCGGGCTTCGAGCAGCGGGGCGCTGGTGTCAGACGGCACGACGGCGCTCCTTCAGGCGTTGCTCGTCGCGGGCCTGGTCGCCGCTCCATTCGTAGCGCCGGGCGGTCCACCAGGTCCTCATCGCCGTGCCCCAGCCGCGCAGCGAGCCCCAGCGCAGCGAGGCCAGGCCGCCGGGCAGGTACAGCACGCACAGGATCAGCAGCGCGCCCAGCGCCATCATGTAGAGCTGCGGCAGCGACAGGCGCAGCGTCTCGGCCAGCAGGCTGAAGACGATGGCCGCCAGCAGCGGGCCCCACAGCGTGGTGGCGCCGCCGATCAGCGCGATCAGCACGGTCTGGAAGCCGATGAAGGGGTTGAACACCGTGACCGGGTCGATGTAGGTCCAGCGCACCGCCATCGCCGCGCCCACCGCGCCGGCAAAGGCCGCGGTCAGCGCAAAGCCCAGCGTCTTGACCCAGCGCGTGGGCACGCCCAGGGTCTGGGCGCGCACCTCGTCGGCGCCAATGCCCGCCAGCGCCAGGCCGAAGCGGGTGCGCCGCACGAGGATGCTGGTGGCCAGCGCCAGCACCGCCAGCGCCAGCACCGTCAGGTAGACCACGCCGTCCTCGGGCACCACGGTGAGCACGCGGCCGACGGTGCCCGTGACCTGCTTTTCCCAATAGGTGACGGCGTGGCGGATCAGCTCGGTCATGCCGAAGGTCAGCATCGCGAAGTAGGTGCCGCGCAGGTGCAGCACCGCCAGCCCCATCACCACCGCCAGCGCAGCCGCGACCGCTGCGCCCAGCACGATGCTGCCCACCCAGCCGATCGTCTCCAGGCCCAGCGCGCTGACATAGGCGCCCACGCCGAAGAAGGCCGAGGTGGCCAGGCTGAGGTAGCGGGTGGCGCCGCAGAACAGCGCCCAGGTCGACGACAGCACCACGTACATCAGGCAGCTCAGCGCCATCGACACCACGAAGGGGCTGCCGTAGTGGGGCACGGCCAGCGCCCAGCCGGCCAGGCCGAAGAGCACCAGCAGGTCGCGCGTGAGCAGGTCGCGGGGGGTCATCGCGTCAGAGGCTGAGAGTTTTTCGATCGTGCCCGACAGGTGCCTGCAAACGCCTCCGATTGAGGCGCAAAGCACAGCCATAGCTCGGGCTATGGCGAGCATTTGCAACGATGAGCGGGGGCGTTTTCAGGTGCAGGGCGGGCATGAGTGAAAGACTCTCAGCCTCTCAGGTCTTCAGGGCACGGCCGAACAGGCCCTGGGGCCGCGTCAGCAGCACCAGGATGAACACGCTGTAGGACAGCAGCGACTTCAGCGAGGGGCTGGTGAAGTGCATGCCCAGCGCCTCGACCACGCCCAGCAGCAGGCCGCCGGCCAGCGCGCCGCCCATGTGGCCGAAGCCGCCCAGCGTGATGACGATCAGCGCGGTGACGCTGTAGGGCTCGCCCATCGCCGGCGCGATCGTGTAGGTCATCGACAGCAGGCAGCCCGCCACGCCCGCCAGGCCCAGGCCCAGGCCGAACATCAGCGGGTGCAGCCGCTCTGTGCGGATGCCCACCAGCCGCGCGCCCACCGGCGACTGCATCAGCGCGCGCACCCCCTTGCCCAGCAGCGTGCGCTGCAGCCAGACGATCAGCGCCACCGCGATCGCCAGCGCCAGCGCCGCCACCAGCAGCTTGTTGGCGGCGAACTGCGCGCCGCCCAGGCTGACCGGCGAGGTCAGGTAGTCGTAGCCGCGCAGGTCGGCGCCCCAGACCAGCGAGGCGAAGTTCTGCACCAGGAACATCAGGCCGAAGGCCACCATCAGGCCGCGCGCCTCGAAGACATCGAGGTTGGGCGAGGTGGCGGTCAGCCGCTGGAAGGCCAGCCGGTGGATCAGCAGGCCCAGCGCCGCCAGCAGCACGAAGCTGACCGGGATCATCAGCAGCGGCGACACGCCCCAGCCGGTGTGCGCCGCCCAGGTGGCGTAGGCGCCCAGCATCAGGAACTCGCCGTGGGCGATGTTGAGGATGCGCATCAGCCCGTACTGCAGGTTCAGGCCCAGGGCCACCAGCGCGTAGATCGCGCCGGTGATCAGCCCCGAGGCCAGCAGCTCGAACCAGCTCTGCAGCGACACGGCGCCCTGGCTCCCTTACTTCCAGGCCGGCTTGTTGGCGTTGAGCGGCGCGGTGGCCACGGCCCTGGGCCAGACCACCTCGAACTCGCCGTTCTGCCACTGGCCCACCGTGCCCGGCGTGGCCACGTTCTCGCTGCCATCGAAGCGCACCTTGCCGATGATGGTGCTGTGCTCGGTGCGCGCCACGTAGTCGCGGATCGCCTTGCGGTCCAGCCCCACCTTGGCCACGGCGGCGCTGAGGATCTCCAGCCCGGCCCAGCAGTGGCCGCTGGCCCAGCGGTCGGGCTCCTTGCCGTTGAACTTCTTGGTGTGGGCGTCGAAGTAGGCCTTGGCGCCCGGGCTGGTCTTGGCGTTCCACGAGCCCATGCCCAGCACGCCCTCGGCCCCGGCCGGCGTGATGACGTTCTTGTAGAGCTGGAAGGCGGTGCCCACCGAGGCGTAGAAGAACTTCGGGTTGAAGCCGATCTCCTTGGCCTGCTTGCTGGCCAGGATGGTGTCGGGCGGGTAGGTGAAGCCCACGAACGCGTCGGGGTTCTTGTCCTTGATGCTGCGCAGCACCGGGCTGAGGTCCTTGACGCCGCCGGGGTAGCTCTTGTCCTCGACCATGCTGATGCCCGAGCCCTGCAGCGCCACTTTCAGCGCGGCGTAGTTCTCCAGGCCGAACAGGTCGTCCACGTAGATCACCGCCAGCGTCTTCACGCCGTTGGCCTTGAGCATGTCGACCAGCGCGCCGGTCATGGGCGCGGGCTGCTGCAGCAGCAGGAAGAAGTAGGGCAGCCGCATCTCCACCAGGCGCCGCGACAGCGCGGTGGGCGCCAGGAAGGGGTAGCCGTAGCGGTTGGCCAGCGGCGCCACCGCGAAGTTGGCGTTGCTGCCCCAGGGCGGCAGCACCAGGTCGACCTTGTCGCTGGCCATCAGCTTCTCGTAGGTGCGCACGCAGGTCTCCACCTCGGAGCGGTCGTCGCTGCTGACCAGCTCGATCGGGCGGCGCACGCCCTTGACGTCCAGACCGCCGACGGCATTGACCTGCTCCGCCCACAGCAGGTAGTTGGGCTCCTGGCTGACCTGGGCGCCCCCGGCCCAGGGGCCGGTGCGGGCGATCGCGTAACCGATGCGCACCGGCGGCGCGCTGCCTTGCGCCAGCGCCGGCAGCGCCAGGCTGGCGCCAGCGGCGGCCAGGCCCTGGGCGGCCTGGCGGCGGGTGAGTCCACGGGTCGGGCGGGCGGTCGGATCGGCCATGGCAGTGTCTCCGTTGGGGATGGCGTGGGAGCGGATTGTTGGAACTTGCGGCCGGGCCGGCTTGCCTGTGGGTGCACGCGCACTTGCCGATGCGTGCAGGCCGGCCTGGGGCTTTCCCGGGGCTATCGCCGCCATCGGCGAAATCCATCCCCGCCGGCGGCCCGGATGCCTATGATCCGCGGACCATGCCCGCCGCCCCTGCGCTCGCTGCCGCCCAGGTGATGACGACCGACGAGGTCGCGCTGCGCGAGCGCGTGCCCTTCTGGCAGGACTGGATCCGCCGCGTCTTCTGCGGGCTGGAGTCGGATGTCTACGGCGACAGCGTGATCGACGCCCGCCTGGCCAGCGCCCAGGCCGGTCCGGTGGTGCTGACCCGGCTGGAGGCCGGCCGCCACCGGGTGATGCGCGATGCCCGCATCGTGCGCAGCAACGACAGCGGCTTTCTCAAGATCGTCGCGCCGCAGAAGGGCCGTGCCGGCGTGGTGCAGCAGGGCCGCACCGCCTGGGTCGGCCCCGGCGAGTGGAGCATCTACGACACCACCGACACCTACGCGGTGGAGAACCCCGAGCGGGTGGAGCACCTGATCGTCATGCTGCCCAAGGCCGATCTGGCCGAGCGCGGCCTGCCGCTGGCCGAGCTGGTGGCGCGCCCGATGAACGGCCGCGCCGGCGTGGGCCGGCTGGCGCTCGAGGCGATGCGCAGCGCCTACCAGGAGCTGCCGCAGCTGTCGCCCGACACCGCCCGCGGCGTGGGCGAAAGCATCACCCAGCTGGTCCACCTGGCGCTGCTGGACCTGGCCGGTCGCGGCACCGCGATCAGCCAGCGCGAGGCGCTGCGCGACCGCATCAAGCACCTGGTGGCGCGCCGCCTGGGCGATCCGCGGCTGGGCGTGGACGACATCGCCGGCTCGCTGCAGTGCAGCCGCCGCCAGCTCTACAACGCCTTCGCCGACGAGCCCGAGGGCGTGGCCGGCTACCTGCTGCGCGAGCGCCTGGAGGCGGTGCGCCGTGACCTGGCCGACCCGGCCCAGGTCAACCGCAGCATCACCGACATCGCCATGGACCGCGGCTTCAACAGCCTGGCCCATTTCAGCCGCGTGTTCGCCCAGCGCTACGGCGTGCCGCCCAGCGTCTACCGCCGCCTGGGCTATGGGCAGACGGTGATGGTGCGCTGAGAGGCTGAGGCTCAGGCGTCCAGGCGGCGCACCCAGTCGGGCCGCTGCTCGGCGCAATAGCGCGCCACCACCTCGGCGGTCAGCAGCTGGGTGGCCCGCACGGCAGGCGGCGCCTCGCGCTCGCTGGTGGTGGTGATCGTCATCGCCGGCAGCGCCGGCCCCTCGCACAGGCGCAGCGCGCCGCTGTCCAGGTCGGGGCCGACGAAGACCGGCGGAATGGCGGCGATGCCGTAGCCGTCGCGCACCAGCTGGATGATCGACTCCACCGAGGGGAAGTTGCAGATGCGCGGCTCGGTGCCGCGGTCGGCGAACAGCGCGCGCACATGGGCCTGCGGGCTGGAGGTGCGCGAGAAGGTCAGCAGCGGCACCCGCTCCAGTTGCGCCAGCGTCAGCGCTCCGCGCTGCGGCGCCAGCTCGGGCCGGGCGATCCAGTGCAGCGCGAACTCGCACAGCGGCGTCACCCGGTGCTCGGTGCTGCCCACGGCCGGTGCGTAAGGGTCGTTCTGCACCATCAGGTCGAGCTTGCGGTGGCGCAACGCCTCGTGCAGGTTCTTCGCGGTGTCCACCGTGATGTCCAGGTCGATCTGCGGGTGACGCTCGGCCAGCAGCCGCACCAGCGGCGACAGCCAGGTGCGCACCACCGACTCGATCGCCCCCAGCCGCACCCGGCCGGCCGGCGGCGCCTCGGGGCGGGTGCTGGCGCGCAGCTCGCGCTCCAGGTCCAGCATGCGCTGGGCCTGGCGCACCGCCTGCTCGCCGGCGGCGGTCAGGGTCAGGCGGCGCTGGCTGCGGTCGACCAGCTCCACCCCCAGGTCGTCCTCGAGGTTGGCGATGCGCTGCGAGATGGCCGCCTGGGTGGCGTTGAGCACCTGCGCGGTCTCGCGGAAGCTGCCGACGCGGGCGAGCACCACCAGGGTTTCGAGAAAGCGCGTGTTCATGACAGGAGCGTAGCAAGCCGTGGGCCTGTCGCGTCGGGGACGCGGGTGGGTCCGCATGGGCAAGCCGCGAACGATGGCCTAGATTGACCGGCACAGCCACCGGAGAAGCCCGATGATCATCCCCTCGCTCAAGGACCAGGTGTCCGCCACCGAATGGCAGGCCCGCGTGGACCTGGCCGCCGCCTACCGGCTGGTGGCGCTGTTCGGCTGGGACGACCTGGTCTACACCCACCTCTCGATGCGCGTGCCGGGCGAGGCCGATCACTTCCTGATCAACCCCTACGGCCTGTTCTTCGAGGAGATCACCGCCTCCAGCCTGATCAAGGTGGACCACGCCGGGCGGCCGCTGCAGGAGACGGCGTTTCCGGTCAACCCGGCGGGCTTCGTGATCCACAGCACCGTGCATGCGGCGCGGCCCGAGATGGCCTGCGTGATGCACACCCACACGCCGCACGGCGTGGCGGTGGCGGCCCAGGCCGAGGGCCTGCTGCCGCTGTCGCAGCAAAGCGGCTTCATCCTCAACGCGCTGGCCTACCACGACTACGAGGGCGTGGCCCTGCGCGACGCCGAGCGCCCGCGCCTGGCCGCCGACCTGGGCGGCGCGATGTGGATGATCCTGCGCAACCACGGCCTGCTGACCGTGGGCCGCAGCGTCGGTGAGGCCTTCCAGAACATGTACCTGCTGGAGATGGCCTGCCGCATCCAGATCCTGGCGCAGTCGGGTGGCGCGGCACTCACCCGGGTGGGCCAACCCATCATTGCCGACATGCTGGCGCAGGCGCGCGAGGTCAGCGTGGGCCAGGGGGCCGACCTGGTCTGGCCGGGCCTGCGGCGACGGCTGGACCGGCAGCTGCCGGGCTACGACAGCTGATCAGGGCGCGGGTGCCAGCTGCGCCTCGATGAAGCCCTGGCAGGCGTCGGGGTCCAGCGGTTTGGCGAACAGGTAGCCCTGCACCAGGTCGCAGCCCAGGCCGCGCAGGTAGTCGAGCTGGGCGCGGGTCTCCACGCCCTCGGCCACCACCTCCAGGCCCAGGCTGTGGGCCAGCGTGATCGTGGCGGCGCAGATCGCGGCGTCGTTGGCGTCGTGCTCGATGTCCATGACGAAGCTGCGGTCGAGCTTCAGGCTGTTGAGCGGCAGCTGCTTCAGGTAGGCCAGCGAGGAGTAGCCGGTGCCGAAGTCGTCGATCGACAGGCCCACGCCCAGCTGGCGCAGCTGCTGCAGCTGGGCGATGGTGCGGCGCGGGTCGCGCATCGCGGTGCTTTCGGTGACCTCCAGCTCCAGCGCGCCGCCGGGCACGCCGTGCTGCACCAGCGCGTCGGCCACGGCCACGGCGAACAGCTCGTCGCGCAGTTGCTGGGCCGACACGTTGACCGCCACACGCAAGCTGGTGTGGCCCTGCGCGCGCCAGACCGCGAGCTGGCGCAGCGCCTCGTGCAGCACCCAGCGGCCGATGCTGGCGATCAGGCCGGTGTCTTCGGCGATCGGGATGAAGCGCACCGGCGACACCAGGCCCAGGCTGGGATGGCGCCAGCGCAGCAGCGCCTCGACGGTGACGGTGCGCAGGCCCCCGGCCTCGATCTGCGGCTGGTACTGCAGGAACAGCTCGTGGCGGTCGATCGCCACCCGCAGGCCCTGCTCCAGCGCCAGGCGTTCCTGGTTGTCCTGGTTCATGGCCGCGGTGTAGAAGTGCAGGCCATCGCGGCCGGCGGCCTTGGCGTGGTACATCGCGGCGTCGGCGCCCTTCATCAGCGCGTCCATGTCGTTGCCGTCGCTGGGGTACATGGCGATGCCGATGCTGGCCGAGGTGTGCAGCGCGTGACCTTCCACCGCCACCGGCTGGCGCAGCGCCTCCAGCACCTTCTGCGCCACCAGGGCGCTGGCGCGCGCGCCCTCGTCGCCCAGCTCGGTCAGCACCAGCACGAACTCGTCGCCGCCCAGGCGGGCCACGATGTCGCTGCCGCGCACCAGGGCCTGCAGGCGCTGGGCCACCTCCACCAGCATGGCGTCGCCCACATGGTGGCCCAGGCTGTCGTTGATGTCCTTGAAGCGGTCCAGGTCGATGAACAGCATCGCCAGCTCCGAGCCGGCGCGCTGCGCGGCCGCCAGGGCCTGTTCCAGCCGGCCGCGCAGCAGCACGCGGTTGGGCAGGCCGGTCAGGTGGTCGTGGTGGGCCAGGTGCAGGATGCGCTGCTCGGCGGCCTTGAGCTCGCTGAGGTCCATGGTCTGCGCGATGTGGTGGGTGATCGCGCCCTGGGCGTCGCGCACCACCGAGATCGACATCCACTTGGGCGACACGCGGCCGTCGCGGTGGCGGTCCAGCAGCTCGCCGCGCCACTGGCCCCGTTCGGTCAGCGAGGCCCACATCGCCTCGTATTCGTCGGGCCGGGTGTGGCCGGAGGCCAGCAGGCGCGGGTTGCGGCCCACCACTTCCTCGGGGGTGTAGCCGGTCTGCTGGACGAAGGCGGGGTTGACCTCGACGATGCTGTTGGTGGCGTCGGTGACGACGATGGCCTCACCGCTGTGCTCGAACACCGCCGTCAGCAGCCGGGCGCGCTGGCGTGCCTCCTCGCCGCGGGCCAGGGCGCGCACCAGCATCAGGCCGGCACCGGACAGCAGCAGCAGGAAGCCCGCCACCAGCGCCAGCGTGGTGCGCAGCTCCCGGTGCCAGCCGGCCAGCGTGTCCTGATCGGCCAGGCCCACCAGCACCAGCAGCGGGGCGGCGCTCATGCGGCGGGCGGCGTAGGTGCGCGCCACACCGTCGGGTGTCTGACCGGTGTGGTAGTTGGCCACGCGCCAGTCGTTGCGCGCCATCAGCGCGCGCAACGCCGGCGACGCATTCTGCCGGCCGACCTGGCCCGACTCGCCACTCAGCGCCGGGTAGCGCACGATCTGGTGCAGCGCCGCGCTGCGCAGCACCACCACGCCGCCCGGCCCGGCGTCCACACGCGAGAGCAGCAGCGACAGGTGCGAGACCTGCATCGTCGCCAGCACCGCACCGGCGAGTTGCCCGTCCGGGCCGGTGATGCGCCGGCCAAAGGGCAGCACCCAGCCGTCGCCCACCAGGCTCAGCCGGGGCGCAGCCACCTGCAGGCCGGGGTGGGCGCTGTCGCGCAGGGATTGGAACCAGGGCTGGCCGGACTGGTCCAGATCAGCGGGCTGAACACCCAGACCGCCCGCCATGATGCGGCCGGCGGCGTCGACCAGGTAGACCCCGCTGAGGTCGGGCCGCTCCGCCTGCATGGCGTCGATCAGGCTGGCGGCCTCGGTCGGCTCGATCCGGCCGCGCAGCGCCAGCGAGGCCTCGACCGTGTGCGCCACGCCCTGCATCGACTGGTCGAGCTGGTTCAGATGGGCCGCCAGGTAGGCATCGGTCAGCGTGGCCAGGTTCTCGCTGTGCGCCTCGGCCCGCGCCTGGTGCTGCAGCCGGCTCTGCCACAGGCCCATCACCGCCAGGCTGGCGATCATCGAAGCGAGCAGCGCCAGCGCCCCCCACACCACGGTGCGGGGGCGGCGGGCGAGCAGCTTGGAGAGAAGGGCGGTGGGGCGGGGCATGGGCGGGCCTCGGTCGGTTATCGGCGGCAGCGGGTGAAGCTTGAGCCGCCCCGTTGTGTCCCGGGCTGGGCGGCGCTAACCTGACACTTTCGTCACCGTCTCCCGGAACCCTCCCATGTCCTCAGGCAAGATCCTCGTCGCACAGGGCGGCGGCCCCACCGCCGTCATCAACCAGTCGCTCGTTGGCGTGGTGCTGGAAGCCCGGCGCCACCAAGGGGTGCAGCGGGTCTATGGCGCCGCCCATGGCGTACGGGGCATTGTCAACGAGGACTTCCTGGACCTGACCCAAGAGACCAGCCACAACCTGGAATTGGTGGCCGGCACGCCGGCGGCTGCGCTGGGCAGCACCCGCGACAAGCCCGACCTGGCCTACTGCCAGGAGATGTTCAAGGTGCTGCGGGCGCACCAGATCGAGCATTTCTTCAACATCGGCGGCAACGACAGCTCCGACACCATCCGCATCGTCGCCGAGGAAGCCGCCAAGGCCGGCTACCCGCTGCGCTGCATCCATATTCCCAAGACGATCGACAACGACCTGGTGCTCAACGACCACACGCCCGGCTTCCCCAGTGCGGCGCGCTTCGTGGCCCAGGCCTTTGCGGGCGCCAACCTGGACAACGCCGCGCTGCCGGGCGTGTATGTGGGCGTGGTGATGGGCCGCCACGCGGGCTTCCTGACCGCGGCCTCGGCGCTGGGCAAGAAGTTCCCCGATGACGGCCCGCACCTGATCTACGTGCCCGAGCGCACCTTCGAGATCCCGAAGTTCCTGGCCGACGTCAAGGCGGTGCACGACCGCTACGGCCGCTGCGTGGTGGCCGTCAGCGAGGGCATCCACGACGCCTCCGGCCAGCCCATCCTGGCCCAGCTGGCCAAGGACCTGGAGCGCGACGCCCACGGCAACGTGCAGCTCAGCGGCAGCGGCGCCCTGGCCGACCTGCTGTGCGAGGAGATCAAGCGCAACCTGGGGATCAAGCGGGTGCGCGGCGACACCTTTGGCTACCTGCAGCGCAGCTTTGTCGGCTGCGTGTCCGACGTGGACCAGCGCGAGGCCCGCGAGGTGGGCGAGAAGGCGGTGCAGTTCGCGATGTGGGGCGACCGCAATGGCTCGGTGGCGATCAAGCGCACCGGCTTCTACTCGGCCGACTACGAGCTGCTGCCGCTGGAAGCCGTGGCCGGCAAGACCCGCACGATGGAGGACGAATTCATCGCCCCCAGCGGCACCGACGTGACCGACGCCTTCCGCCTGTACCTGCGTCCGCTGCTGGGCTCGGGCATGCCGGATGCCTTCCGGCTGCGCCGGGCCAAGGTGCCCAAGATCTTGAAGGGCTGAGACTGCCCGCAGCGGCCGTAGGCCGCTTCGGGCGCCGCAGTACGCCGACGGTGACTCAGCCAAGGACTGAGCGGCCTGGGGATGGTGGCGCTGTCGGGGGCGCCGAGGAGCGCAGACGCCTCGGGGCGCGCGCCGCAGGCGCGCCTCGTGCACTGACTTGGTCGACACTGTTTGACCGGAGCGAGCCGCAGGCGAGCG
>NZ_JAGQDD010000027.1:0-54968 GCF_018069845.1 Ideonella alba | reverse complement strand
ACCTACAAGCATGTCGCGATGGTGATGGCCGAGGCGCAGCGCCTGGGCGTCACCAAGATCGGCATCGTCGGCAACGAGCAATTCATGAACTGAGGCTTCGGCCTCGCCTGTGCAGGGGATCGGCCGGACAACGGACCGGTCCCTTGTCACGTTGGAACCCCACTGCCACCTTTTCGACACGCTATGACCTCCCTGCGCGCCCTCACCCTTGCCCTGTTGACCGCCGGCTGCCTGACCGCGGCCCAGGCCCAAAGCCTGCGTCCCGAGGTGGGCAAGCCGCTGCAGCAGGCCAGCGAACTGCTGCGCGCCGGCAAGGCCAAGGAAGCGCTGGCCAAGGTCCGCGAGGCCGACGCCGTGGGCGGCAAGAGCGCCCAGGAACAGCTGATGATCGACCGCATGCGCGGAGCGGCCGCCCAGCGCGCGGGCGACAACGCCACGGCGGCGCAGGCCTTCGAGTCGGCCTTCAACTCCGGCAAGCTCTCGGGCGCCGAGCAGGTCCAGATGGCCGAGTCGCTGGCCTTTGCCTACTCGCAGCTCAAGGACAACGCCCGCGCCTCGCAGTGGGTGCAGAAGGCCCTGTCGCTGGGCAGCCAAAGCGCACAGCTCAAGCAGCTCCAGGCCTACCTGCAAGGCGCCAGCGGCGACTACAGCGCGATCGCCAAGGACGCCCAGGGCGCGATCTCGGCCGCCGAGCAGGCCGGCCGCCGCCCCGAGGAAGGCGACCTGCTGCGTCTGGCCGACGCCCAGCAACGCACCAACAACACCGCGGGCCAGTTCGCCACGCTGGAGAAGCTGGTCGCCTACTACCCGAAGAAGGACTACTGGGCCGCCACGCTGGGCCGCCTGCCGCGCAAGGCGGGCTTCTCCGACCGCTTCTCGCTCGACCTGATGCGCCTGCGCCTGGCCACTGGCAACCTGACCAAGACCGAGGAGTACATGGAGATGGCCCAGCTGGCCTTGCAGGCCGGTTATGCCGCCGAGGCCAAGCAGATCGTCGAGAAGGGCTTTGCCTCGGGTGCCCTGGGCACCGGGGCCGAGGCCGAGCGCCACAAGCGCCTGCGCGATCTGGCGGTCAAGCAGGAATCGGAGTCCTCGGCCAGCGTCGACAAGGACATCGCCGAGGCCACGGCGGCCAAGGACGGCAACGCACTGGTGCAGCTGGGCAGCGTGCTGGCCAGCGCCGGTCAGGCCGACAAGGGCATCAGCCTGATCGAGCAGGGCATTGCCAAGGGCAACCTGAAGCGGCCGGAAGACGCCAAGCTGCGCCTGGGCCGCGCGATGATGCTGGGCAAGAACAAGAGCAAGGCGCAGCAGACGCTGCGCAGCGTCCAGGGCACCGACGGCGTGGCGGACATCGCCCGCCTCTACGCCATTCTGGCCGGCCAGTCCTGAGCGACGTGACGCTGCCGACCTGGCTGGTACCGCTGGGCGGTGGCGTCCACCTGATCGACACCGCCTTCCAGCGCGACCACTTCGACGCCGCCTACCTGGTGGTCGACCAGGGCCGGGCCGCTTTCGTCGACACCGGCACCGGCCACGCCCTGCCCCGCCTGCTCGGCGCGCTGGAGGCCCTGGGCCTGGCGCGCGATGCCGTGGACTGGGTCATCCCCACCCATGTCCACCTGGACCACGCCGGCGGCGTGGGGCCGCTGATGCAACACCTGCCCCGCGCCCGCGTGCTGGTGCACCCGCGCGGTGCGCGCCACCTGATCGATCCCAGTGCGCTGTACCAGGGCGCGTTGGCGGTCTACGGGCAGGCCGAGATGGACCGCTCCTACGGGCAGCTGGTGGGCGTGCCGGCCGAGCGGGTCGACAGCAGCCACGACGGCCAGCAGGTGGCGCTGGGCGGTCGGCAGCTGGCGCTGATCGACACCCCCGGTCACGCGCGTCACCACCATGCGATCTGGGACCCGGTGACCCGCGGCTGGTTCACCGGCGACACCTTCGGCCTGTCCTACCGCGAGTTCGACGTCGACGGCCGCGCCTGGATCCTGCCCACCAGCACGCCGGTGCAGTTCGAGCCCGAGGCGCTGGTGGCCTCGATCCAGCGCCTGCGCGCCCGGCAACCCGACTGCGTCTACCTGACGCACTACGGCCGCCTGGGTCAGGTGCAGGCGCTGGCCGACAGCCTGCTGGAACAGCTCGCGCAGATGGTGGCCCTGGCCGAGGCGGTCAGCCCCGGGCCGACGCGCCACGCGCAGCTGCGCGAGGGCCTGCTGCAGCTCTACCTGGACGCCCTGGCCCGCCACGGCTGCCCGATGGCGCGGGCCGCGGTGGCCGAGGCCCTGGCGATCGACATCGAGCTCAACGCCCAGGGCATGGGGATCTGGCTGGACCGGCGAGCGGCCTCGCCGTCGAATTGACGGTGGTCAGGCCCGTTGTTCGGCGGGCTGCGCGCCACGCACGCCCCTAAGCTTCCGGGCAAGACCGTCGCCCCCTGCCAGCGCAGGGCCCGCCCATGCCGTTCACGAGCCCGCCATGCGTCTGAACCTGCCGGTGATCCCGGAGGAATACCTGCTGCCCCCCGGGGCCAGCCTGGTGTCGACCACCGACCTGAAGGGTCGGATCACCTACTGCAATGCCGCCTTCATCGAGGTCAGCGGCTACGCCCGCGACGAGTTGATGGGCCAGCCCCACAACCTGATCCGCCACCCGGACATGCCTGCCGAGGGCTTCCGCGACCTGTGGGCGACGATCGAGGCCGGCCGTCCCTGGACCGGCGTGGTCAAGAACCGCCGCAAGGATGGCCGCCATTACTGGGTCCAGGCGAACGTGACGCCCATCGTCGAAGACGGCCGCCCGGTGGGCTACCTGTCGGTGCGGGGCGTGCCCACGCGCGAACAGGTGGCCGCCTGCGAAGCGCTGTACGCGACGATGCGCGCGGAAGCCCAGGCCGGCCGCCTGCTGCACGTGCTCAAGGCCGGCCGCGTGCTGCGCACCGACTGGCGCGGGCGCCTGGCCGAGGCCCTGCAACTGGGACTGGGCCAACGTGTGAGCCTGAGTGTCGGCGCCCTCGGCCTGGCGGCGCTGCTGACCGGCGCCGGCCTGTCGCGCCTGCTGGACGGGGAATGGCTGGTCCTGGCCTTCATGGCCGCGGGTGCGCTGGCGGCGCTGGGCGGAGGCTGGTGGATCAACCGCCTGACGACGCGCCCGATGCTGGCGCTGCTGCGCACCGCCAACCGCATGGCCGCGGGTGACATGACCCAGGTCCTGACCAGCGACCGCGACGACCTGGTCGGCCAGTTCACCCGCGCCCTGAACCAGCTGAACGTGAACCTGCGCTCGATCGTGGCCGACGCCCGTGCCGAGGTCGACCGCATGCGCGCCGCGGCACGCGAGATCGCCGTGGGCAACCAGGACCTGTCGCAGCGCACCGAGAGCCAGGCCGCGAACCTGCAACGCACCGCCTCGTCGATGGAGGCCATCACCGGCACGGTGCGCCACAACGCCGACACCGCACGCCAGGCGGCACAGTGTGCCCAGCAGGCCAATGCCGTGACGCTGGAGGGCGCCGACGCGGTACAGCAGGTGACGGCCACGATGCACGGCATCCGCGACTCCTCGGGCCGCATCGACGAGATCATCGGCGTCATCGAGGGCATCGCCTTCCAGACCAACCTGCTGGCCCTGAACGCCGCGGTCGAGGCCGCACGCGCCGGAACCCAGGGCCGCGGCTTCGCGGTCGTCGCGGGCGAGGTGCGCGCACTCGCGCAGCGCAGCTCGGCCGCGGCCCGCGAGGTCAAGCAGATCATCGACGACTCCAGCCACCGCGTGGCCACCGGCAACCAGCTGACCGAGGCGGCCGGCGGCACCATGGGCCATGCGATGAGCTCGGTACGCCAGGTCGGCCAGCTGATCGACGAGATCAGCCAGGGCGCCGATCGGCAGCTGCGCGACATCTCCGAAGTGACCGCCGCGGTGTCCAGTCTGGACGAGATCACGCAGAAGAACGCGGCGCTGGTGGAGCAGGTGGCGGCGGCGGCGATGCAGCTGGAGTCCCAGGCGATGGCGGTGGCTGACGCGGTGTCGGTGTTCCGCCTGCAGCAGGGCGAACACCGCACGCTGCCCGATGCGGTGGCGCTGCGCAAGGCGGCCCGGGCCGGCGCCTGATTCCGCGTTAAGCTGGCAGGCATGTACCAGCCTGCCCATTTCGCCGAGCACGACCCCGAGACCTGGCTGGCACTGATGCGCGCGCATCCGCTGGCCACGCTGGTGCACCACGACGCCTCCGGGCAGGCCACGATCGACCCGCTGCCGCTGCGCGTGACGCAGCAGGCCGACAGTATGCTGCTGCAGGGCCATGTCGCGCGCGCCAACCCGCTGTGGCGCCATGCCGATGGCCAGACCGTGCTGGCGGTCTTCCATGGGCCGCAGGCCTATGTGTCGCCAGGCTGGTATCCGTCCAAGGCAGCCACCGGCAAGGCGGTGCCGACCTGGAACTACGTGCTGATCGAGTGCCGGGCCCGGCTGCGTGCGGTGGATGACCCGGCCTGGCTGCGCGCCTTTCTCGACCAGCTGACCGTCGACCACGAGGCGCACCGCGCGCCCGGCTGGCAGCTGGAGGACGCGCCGCCCGACTACATGGCCGCGATGCTGCGCGGCATCGTCGGCGTGGAGCTGCAGGTGCAGGCCGTGGCCGCCAAGTTCAAGCTCAGCCAGAACCGCGACCCCGCTGACCGCCAGGGCGTGCTGGCGGGTCTGGACGCCGAGCCGGATCCGGCCGCCGCGGCCCTGGCCGCCCTGATGCGCCGCTGATCAGCGCGGCAGCGCCGCGGCCTCGCGCGCCAGCTGGGTGATGCGGGCCCAGTCGCCGCTGCGCACCGCGTCGGCCGGCGTCAGCCAGGAACCGCCGCAGACCTTCACATTGGGCAGCGCCAGGAAGTCCGGCGCGGTGGCCAGGCTGATGCCCCCGGTGGGGCAGAAGGCCACATCCGGGAACGGACCGGCCAGGGCCTTGAGCATCGGGATGCCGCCGGCCGCCGTGGCCGGGAAGAACTTCAGGAAGGACAGGCCATCGGCCTGCGCCGCCATCACCTCGCTGGCGGTGGCCACGCCGGGCAGCAGCGGCAAGCCGATCTCGCGGCAGGCCGCACCCAACTCGGCGGTGTAGCCCGGGCTGACGCCAAAGATCGCGCCCGCCTCGTGCGCGGCGCGCGCATCGGCCGCGTTGCGCAGCGTGCCGGCACCGACGATGGCGCCCGGCACGGCGCTCATCGCGCGGATGGCTTCCAGCGCCACCGGGGTGCGCAGCGTCACCTCCAGCACCCGGACGCCGCCGGCCACCAGGGCCTGGGCCAGGGGCACGGCGTCGGCCAGGCGGTCGATGACGATGACGGGAATGACGGGGCCGTGGTCGACCAGTTCCAGGGTGTTCATGGTGTGTCAGTCAGGGATATCGGGGTTCACAACCAGGTGCAGGCGCCCTGCTCGGCGCTGACCACATGGCGGCGCATGCCGGCGAACAGCTCGCGGCCCAGACCGCGGCCGTGGGCGGCGGCGCGCGCCGGGTCGCGCTGGGCGGGCTCGCGGGCGGTCCAGTCGGCGTCATCGACCAGCGCCTCCAGCGTGCCGGCCACCGCGTCCAGGCGCAGCAGATCGCCGTCGCGCACCCGGGCCAGCGGGCCGCCGGCCAGGGCTTCAGGGCTGACGTGGATCGCCGCGGGGACCTTGCCCGAGGCGCCGCTCATGCGGCCGTCCGTGACCAGGGCCACGCGGTAGCCCTTGCCCTGCAGCACCGCCAGCGGCGGGGTCAGCTTGTGCAGCTCGGGCATGCCATTGGCCTGCGGGCCCTGGAAGCGCACCACGGCGATCACGTCGCGGTCCAGTTCGCCCGCCTTGAAGGCCGCCTGCAGCGCCTCCTGGCTGTCGAAGACGCGCGCCGGCGCCTCGATCACATGCCGGTCTTCCGGCACGGCCGAGACCTTGATCACCGCGCGACCCAGGTTGCCGGTCAACAGCTTCAGGCCACCGGTGGGCGAGAACGGCGCGGCGGCGCCGCGCAGCACCGACTCGTCGGTGCTGGCCGCGGCCGTGGGCTGGTAGGTCAGCGTGGCGCCGCTGATCACCGGCCGCTGGGCCTGGGCCCGCAGGCCGCCCTCGTGCACGGCCTGGGTGTCGTGCATCAGGCCGGCATCGATCAGCTCGCGGATCACGAAGCCGGGGCCGCCCGCGGCCTCGAACTGGTTCACGTCGGCGCTGCCGTTGGGGTAGACGCGGGCCAGCAGGGGCACCACGCCCGACAGCTCGGAGAAGTCGCCCCAGTCGATCAGGATGCCGGCGGCGCGGGCCACGGCCACCCAGTGGATCAGGTGGTTGGTCGAGCCGCCGGTGGCCAGCAGGGCGATCATGGCGTTGACGATGCAGCGCTCGTCCACCTGCACGCCGATGGGCTGGTTGCGGCGGTCGCGGCGCAGCTCCAGCGCAGTGCCCACGGCGGCCCGGGTCAAGGCCTCGCGCAGCGGCGTATTGGGCGGCACGAAGGCGGCGCCCGGCAGGTGCAGGCCCATGGCCTGCAGAAGCATCTGATTGGAGTTGGCGGTGCCGTAGAAGGTGCAGGTACCGGGGCTGTGGTAAGCCGCCTGCTCGGCGGCCATCAGTTCCTCTCGGCCCACCAGGCCCTGGGCGGCCTGTTCGCGCACCTTGGCCTTGTCGCTGTTGGACAGGCCCGAGCCCATCGGCCCGGCCGGCACGAAGACACAGGGCAGGTGCCCGAAATGCAGCGCGCCGATCAGCAGGCCCGGAACGATCTTGTCACAGATGCCCAGCATCAGCACGGCGTCGTAGACGTCATGGCTCAGCGCGATGGCGGTGGCCATGGCGATGGTGTCACGCGAGAACAGGCTCATCTCCATGCCCTCGAAGCCCTGCGTCACGCCGTCGCACATCGCCGGCACGCCGCCAGCCACCTGGGCGGTGGCACCCAGGCTGAGCGCCGTCTCGCGGATCAGCGTCGGGTAGCCCTCATAGGGCTGATGGGCCGACAGCATGTCGTTGTAGGCGGTGACGATGCCCAGGTGCGGCGCGCGCTCGGCCACCACACGCAGGCGTTGATCGCCAGGCATCGCGGCGAAGGCATGCGCCACGTTGGCGCAGCCCATGCGGTCGGCGCCCCGTGGACGCTGGCGCAACTGCTCGACGCCGTCCAGGTAGCTGCGCCGGCTGTCCTGGCTGCGCTGCCGGATGCGCTCGGTCACGGCATGGACAACGGGGTGGAGCGGGGTGCTTGACGGATTCATCCGGGGGCCCTGGGAAGCGTCTGAGGGGTCTGTAACCATGCCTGCGATTATCAGGTAACTTGGTTACATGGTCAAACCCCCGCGGACACATCCACAATGCGCGCATGCACCTGGCCCTGCCCGACGCCCGCGACCCCGCGCCGCTGCTGGACCGCACGCTGCACGAATGGGGCGGCCACGGACCGCTGTGGCTGTTCGCCTACGGCTCATTGATCTGGAAGCCCGATTTCGACCCCGCCGAGCAGCGCCCGGCACAGGTGATGGGCTGGCACCGCTGCCTGCGCATGCGCTCACGGATCAACCGCGGCACCCCGGAACAGCCCGGCCTGGTGCTGGCCCTGGTGCGCGGCGGCAGCTGCCACGGGCTGGCACTGCAGTTGCCGCCGGCGCAGGCCGAGGCCACGCTGCGGCAGCTGTGGCTGCGCGAGATGCCCACCGGCACCTACACACCGCGCTGGCTGCGCTGCCAGACGCCGCAAGGGCCGCTGCGGGCGCTGGCCTTCACCCTGGACAAGCACAGCCCGGCCCATGTCGGCGCGCTGGCTGATCACGACCTGCTGCACATCCTGCGGCATGCCCAGGGTCGCTACGGGCGGACGCTGGACTATCTGGTGCAGACCGAGGAGGCGCTGCGCCGCCACGGCATCACCGACCGCCACCTGGCCCGGCAGGTGCGACTGGCGCGCCAGCACCAGCTACTCTGAGGGCGTCAGCGCGTCCTCGCCGCGGCCCGACAGCTGGGCGCGCAGCGCGGCCAGATCGGACTCGGTGTCCAGATCGACCAGCACGCCCGGGTCATCGACCTCGATGCCCTGCGTGGGATAGCGCACCAGCAGGCGCCGTGCACCTTCGTCGCCTTGCAGGCGGACCAGTTCGGAATACAGCTCGCCGCCAAAACCCACCGGGTGGCCCCGCCGGCCCCGGAACTGCGCATAGGCAATGGGCTGGCTCTGCAGGGCCGCCGCCACCTGCTGCAGCGTGCGCGGGCGCACCAGCGGCATGTCGCCAGGCAGCATCAGCCATCCTGGCGCCGAGGCGCGGGCCGACACCCCCGCGGCGATGGAGTCGCCCATGCCGCCGCGCGGCTGGCCGCCGGGTCCACCCAGCACCACCAGATCGCGCCGCGCCACCAGCGGTGCCACGTCCTCGGCCAGGGCCGGCGTGGTGACCACCACCACCGGCAGGCCACTGGCGATCGCGTGGCGCACGGTCATGGCCAGCACACTGCCCTCGCCCAGCGGCTCGGCCAGCTTGTGGCGCGGACCGTGGTAGCGGGAGCCCAGGCCGGCAGCCAGCACCAGGACGACAGGAAGCTTGGTCATGACGGCCTGAGCATCGCGCCGCCGACCGGGGGCGCAAAGCTGGGACGTTCACCTAAGGCCTTGCACCTAGGGCCTGTTCCCACTACTGGAAGGGTTGCGAAGGCCCGCCAAATCGGGCCAATCTAGACGCAGCGCACAGCCCGCACTGACGTGCGGGCAAGCGGTGCAACGACGAGTGGCCCGATTTGGCGGGCCTCCCCGAAGGGTTGAAGCCCAGAAAGGTCGCATGCGGCGTTGCACATCCGCGCCGGGTATCCAACCCGGCTGTGGTGTGCGCCTTGCCTGCGACCTTTCTGGGCACCAACGCAATCCCTTCCCGTAGTGCGAACAGGCCCTCGGGTTGAGCACGAACACTACACTGGGGGCATGAAGGACATTGCCGACCTGCGCAAGAGCTACGAGCGCGCTGAGCTTGAGGAACACCTGGCCGCCGATGACCCGCTGCGGCAGTTCGAGACCTGGCTGCAGGAGGCCATCGACGCCGGTGTGGCCGAGCCCAACGCGATGACGCTGGCCACGGTGGGCGCCGATGGCCGCCCCTCCACCCGCATCGTGCTGATCAAGGGCGTCGATGCCCGTGGCCTGGTCTGGTACACCAACTACGAGAGCCGCAAGGGCCAGGAACTGGCCGCGAACCCGGTGGCCGCGCTGCAGTTCCACTGGGTGGTCATGGAGCGTGTGGTGCGCGTGGAGGGCCGGGTGGAGAAGGTGTCCGCGGAGGAGTCCGACGCCTACTTCCAGTCGCGGCCACTGGACTCGCGGCTGGGCGCCTGGGCCTCGCCGCAGAGCCAGGTGATCGCCTCGCGCGCGGTGCTGGTGGCCAATGCCGCCAAGGCGGCGGCGCGCCATGGCCTGCATCCGCCGCGGCCGCCGCACTGGGGCGGCTACCGCCTCGTGCCGGAGCGCTGGGAGTTCTGGCAGGGCCGCGTGTCGCGCCTGCATGACCGCCTGAGCTACCGGCTGGCGGACGGCCGCTGGCTGCGCGAGCGACTCGCCCCCTGACACTCAGCGGCCCAGCTGCGCCGCCTGGGCATCCATGTTGTCCAGGAAGCGCTGCACATCCAGCGGCTTGGTCCAGTAGTCGTGGAAGCCGGCCGCCAGGGCCGCCTGCATGTCATCGGGCATCGCGTTGGCCGACAGGGCCATGAAGCGCGACCCGGCCAGCGCCGGCAGCTGACGCATCCGCTGCAGCAGCTCCAGCCCGTGGCAATCCGGCAGCTGCATGTCCAGCAGCACGATGCGCGGTGCGTGCCGGGCCGCCAGCGCCAGGCCCTCGGCGCCATCGCCGGCCGTGCGCAGATGAAACCGCGGCCGCAGGCTCAGTGCCTGGCTGACCAGCAACTCGTTGACCGCGTTGTCCTCCACGTAGAGCACCTCGATCGGCCCCTGGGTCGGCGCGCTCGGTGGCACGGGTGAACGGGCCGTGCCCTGGCGCGACGCTGGCACGGTGCTCTGCTCGGGCGGCACCACGGCCGCCAGGTCGACACGGAACACCGAGCCCTGACCGATCTGGCTGCTCACCGCCAGCCGCCCGCCCATGTCGGTGATCAGCTGGCGCACGATGGACAGGCCGATGCCATTGCCGGGAATGCCCTCGCGTTCGGCCCCCAGGCGATTGAAGGGCTCGAACAGGTGTACCTGCTGCTCGGGGCTGAGGCCGCGGCCGTTGTCGCGCACCGCCATCGACCAGGCGGGCGTGCCGTCCAGATCGGCGCCGCTGAGCTCGATCCAGACCTGACCGCCCGCGCGGTTGTACTTGATCGCGTTGGTCAGCAGGTTGGTCAGCACCTGGCCCAGCCGGCGCCGGTCGGCCTGCACCCAGGCCGCGGTGTTCATGGCCTGGCGCGCCTCGATCTGCACGCCATGCGCCTGGGCCAGCGCGTCGACCCATTGGCACACCTCGGCCAGCACCTCGCTGACCGGCACCGGCTGGGTGGCCAGGTGGGTACCGGCGGCGTCGGCGCGTGACAGCGACAGCAGGTCGTCGATCAGCTCCATCAGGTGGCCGCCAGCGGCCCGGATGCAGCGCAGCCGCTCCTGTTGCGTGGCACTCAGCGCATCCAGCGCCATCAGTTCGGCAAAGCCCAGCACCGCGTTCATCGGTGTGCGCAGCTCGTGGCTGACCCGGGCCATCAGCGCCGACTTGGCCAGGCTGGCCTGTTCGGCGCGGTCGCGCTCGCGCGCCAGTTCCTCGCTGCGACGGCGGCCGGTGATGTCGATTGCCACACCGGTCACGGCCATTGGCTGGCCCGCGCTGTCGCACTGCAGGCGGCCGAAGGACAGCAGCCAGCGCTGGCTGCCGTCGGGCCATTTCACCGCATGCTCGACCCGGAAATCCCGGCCGTGCAGGCGGCAGCGTCGCAGCGCCTCGCGGGTATCGGCCAGCGCGCCGCGATCCAGGGCCTCGGCCATCACCCGCAGCGGCGACACGGACTCGGTGGGCGGTCGACCAAACAGCGCGTACATCGACGGGCTCCAGCGCGCCTGCCGGCCGTCGAGCGGCACTTCCCAGACGCCGATGCCCGCCGCCTCGATCGCGAAGCGGTCACGTTCGCGCTCGCGCTCGGCCTGCCACTGGGCCTCGCGCTGCGCGGTGACGTCGACGTGCATGCCGAAGGACAGCCGGTGGCCCTCGCGCCAGTGGCGTTGGGTCCAGGACTGGATCCAGCGCGTCTGCCCCTCGGGGGTGAGGATGCGGAAGGTGATCTCCGAGGTGGCCGGCCACTCGCTGATGTGGCGCCGCTGCCGGTCGATCAGCATCGGGCGGTCGAGTGCGTGCACATGGCGCTCCAGGAACTCGTCCAGCGAGGGGGTGCCCTCCGAGGGATCGCGGTGGTGCAGGCGGTACATCTGCTGGTCCCACTCCAGCAGGCCGCCGTCGAGGTCACGCCACCAGAAGCCCACGCCGATCGCGTCGGTCACCAGGCGCATCCGGTCCATCAGGGCCAGCGCGCGGTCGCGCTCCTGGCTGAGCTCGCTCAAGTCCAGCGATACGCCCAGCAGCGTGCGCACCACGCCATCGGCATCGCGCCGCGCCACCCGCCGGGTCAGCAGGCGTCGCCAGCCGCTGTCACCATCGCGGTAGCGCGCCATCACGTCGACCACCGACTGGCTGTGGCTGGCCTCGGCCGCCGCGTTCACCACGCGCGCGAGGTCATCCGGGTGGATCAGCGAGCGCACCTCGGCCAGCGGCATCGGCGCTTCACGCGCCGGCAGACCGATCATGCGGTAGCCTGCCTCGTTGAACTGCACCGTCTGTGTGGCGACATCCACCCGCCAGACCGACACGCCAGCCATCGCCAGCACCGAGGACAGGTCGTCACTGGCTTCGCGCTCGGCCTGGTGCCGCACCACGCTGTCGGTTTCGTCGAACAGCAGGCTCACCAGACGCCGGCCGTGGCCGCCGCGGGCCGCCAGCACCTCGGTCAGCGACAGCAGGTGGCGGGTCTGCCCATCGGGGCGGCGGACGCGAAAGCGCAGGCTGTAGCGGCCGGGCTCGGCCGACAGCACCTGGTGGCGCTCCAGGAACGCGGCGCGGTCGGCCTCGTGCACCATGGCCAGCGCCTGCTCGAAGTCCGGTGTGCCTTGCGCGGGCGGCACACCCAGCATCTCGAAGACATCGCCGTCCCACTGGCCAATGCCGGTATCCAGGTCGCGCACCAGGCTGCCCACGGGGCCATGGCCGCGCAGCAGTTCCAGCAGTTCGGTCACACTGACCAGCCCGCTGGAGCCCAGCTCGAAGCGTTGCAGCCACCAGCCCTGCGCCGCACCCAGGGCCTGGGGCGTGAACTGCAAGGCGATCCCCGGCGGCGCCAGGGTCAGCAGGCAAGGCCGGTCGGTGGGCGCCTCGGCCAGCCGGGCCAGCACCTGCGACCAGGCCTCGGGCGGCGGCTGCTGCTCGCTCAGCCAGTCCTGGGCTGCACGATTGCCCTGCCAGCCATCGGCAGCCAGGCGCCACGATGGCATCGGCACCTCAAACCACCACAGGGCCAGCGGATCATCGCCGGCAGCGGCTGGCGCGGCGGGTGGGGACATCGCGGAGATCTCGCAGCCGGTATTCAGCGACGCAGCAGCGAGGTGAAACGCTGCTGGAACTTGGCCACCTTCGGCCCGACGACGAAGGCGCAATAGCCCTGCCAGGGGTTGCGCTCGAAGTAGCGGTCGTGCTCGGGCTCGGCCGGCCAGAAGCCGCTCAGCGGCGCCAGCTCGGTGACCACGCCGCCGCCCAGCAGCGCGTCGGCCTCGGCGGTGACGGCGCGCACCACCGGCTCGTCGGCCGGGTCGCTCCAGTAGATGCCCGAGCGGTACTGCGGACCGACGTCGTTGCCCTGCCGGTTCAGCGTGGTGGGGTCATGGACCGCGTAGAACACCTCCAGCAGGGCCCGCAACTCGACCTGGGTGGGGTCGTACTGCAGTTGCACCACCTCGGCGTGGCCGGTGTCGCCTCGGCAGACCTGCTCGTAGCTGGGCTGCGGCAGGTGGCCGTTGGCATAACCCGACTGCACCGCGGTCACGCCGGCCACGCGCAGGTAGACCGCCTCGAGGCACCAGAAGCACCCTCCGGCGAGCGTGATCGTGCACATCCGCATGTTGTTCCCGCCTTCGCCCGACATGGGTCGATTATGCGTGTGCGCCCCGCGCCGCGCGGGGCGGGGAGACCCCGTCCCGGCAGGGACTCAGCGCACGTCGATCTGCAGGCTGGCCCCGGGCGGCGGGCCCTCCTGGCCCGACAGGCGCGGCGCGGCCAGGAACAGCCGCTCGTTGGCCAGGCCGCGGGCGCGCAGCGCGTCTCGGGCGGCCTCGGCACGTCGGGTGGCCAGGGTCCGTGCGCTGGCTTCATCCGCCGGCATGGCGGCCTGCAGCATGGCTTCCATCTGCGCCGGCTCGGGCGTGGTGGCCAGGCCCAGCAGGTTGCGCGGCTTGTTGGGCAGCGGGGTGTCGGCGTACAGGCGGCGCAGCGCGGCCTCGCGGCGCGCGGCGTCCCAGGGCTGGGCATCGCCATCCTCGCTGCGGCCCACGCTGCGCAGGCGCTGCTCCAGGGCAGCCGCCTGCAGCGCCGCGCGCTCGCGCAGCGGATCGGCAACGCCGGTGATGGTGAGCTGCAGCGCCGGACGCTCGGCCAGCGAGCGAGCCACCTTGCCCAGCGCTTCGTCGGCCGCCGGCGCCAGGCGGGCCGTGCCGGGCTCGAAGGCCACCTGGCCCAGGTCCTCGCCGCCGCCACCCCCTGAGAGCAGCGCGAAGGGCGCCGTCAGCGCCTTGGTCAGCAGGTTCAGGATCAGCTTGATCACCAGTCCGCCGACGCTGAACTCGGGGTCGTTGATCGAGCCGCCGATCGGCAGGTCCAGGTCGATCACGCCGTTGCGGTCCTTCAGCAGGGCCACGGCCAGCAGCACCGGCAGGCGGGTGGCATCGGGGCTGTCGACCTTGTCGCCGAAGGTCAGCTGGTTCAGCACGATCTGGTTGCGCGCCTCCAGCCGGCCGTCGGGCTGGACCTGGTAGCGCAGGTCCATCGACAGCTTGCCGCGCTCGATCGCATAGCCGGCGTACTTGGCGGCATAGGGCGACAGCGGCGTCAGCTCCAGGTCGGTGGCACGGGCGCGGATGTCCAGCACCAGCGGATGGGCGGTGGGCTTGAGCTTGCCCCGGATGTCGAGCTGTCCGGTGCCGGCCACCCGGCCGGCCAGTTCCACCGTGGCCAGGTCCTCGGCATCCCAGCGGTAGGCGCCGATGGTGCCACCCAGCTCGCTGATCGCGGCGCTGTAGTTGGGACGGATGTAGCGGTCGGCGAAATCCACCCGGCCGTTGCGCAGTTCGACGCCGCCCAGCACCAGTTGCAGCGCAGGCGCGCTGGCCGACGCCGCGGGCGCTGCCGCGCTGGCGGCTGCGACCGACGCAGCGACCGGCGCCGAGGCCGCCACGGACGGTGCCACTGCGCCCGACTCGGACGCGGACTGAAGGTCGTTGAGGTTCAGGTGGCCCTGCTCGGTCACCACCAGCGAGGCATAGAAGTCGCTCAGGCCGACCTTCCTGAGCACCAGCCGCGGCGCCTGTCCGGGCGCCGAGCGCCACTCCAGACCGTCGAGCGACAGCTCACGCCAGCTGAGCAGTTCGTCGCCGGCCGAGGGCTTGCCCCGGGCGCCGAGCAGGCGCAGGTCGGCCACCCGCGCCTGGCCGGCCGCCGACACGGCCAGCCCGGCGGGCTGCACCTGGGCGTCGACACTGCCCTGCCAGTCGATCGCGGCGCGCGCCAGCGTCACCGGCAGCGCATCAGCGGCATAGGGGGCCAGCAGGTGGGCCGGCCACTGCTGTGCCTGGATCTTGCCCTGCCAGGCCAGCGACGGCGCCAGCGCGAGCCGACCGTCCCAGCGCAACTGGCCGGCGCGCGGCGTGCCGCGCTGGGGCCGCTCATTGGCGGCCGCCAGCCGCAGCTCGCCGCTCACCGGCATGGGCGCGCCAGCCACCGCGGGCCAGCGCAGCGGGCCGAGCTGCAGCGCCACGCCATCCACCAGCAGGGCGACCGGGTCGCCCCCGGTGGCGGCGTCCTGCCATTGCAACTGGCCGCCGCGCACCTGGAGCCGCTCCAGCGCCAGCGTCCAGGGCGCCGACTCACCAGAGGCCGCAGCCGGCTGCGGCACCAGCCAGTCCTGCGCGCTGAGCCGCCCGGCCGCGTCGCGCGACAGCACCGCCTGCGGCGACTGCCAGGTCACCCGGTCGATGCGCACGGCGCGGCGCGCCGGATCCACCTGCACCGGGCCCAGCTCCAGGGCGGTCCAGGCCAGCGGGCGTTGCGTGCCGTCGGTCAGGCGCAAGTCGTCCAGGCGCGCGCGCTGGATGCTCAGGGCCGTCGGCAGGCCTTCGGGCAGGCCGGTCCAGTCGGCCTGCGCCTCAACAGTGAGGCGGCCGTCCAGGCGCGGTTGCAGCAGCGCGGCCAGATAGGGCCGCCAGGGTGCCAGTCCCAGGTCGCTGGCCTGCAGGCGGATGCTGCTGCGCGCGGCGCTCAGCGTGGCCTGGGCACGCAGCTGGCCCGCCGCCGAGGCTGCCGGGGCCACCGCCGCTGGCAGCCCCATGGTGGCCTCTGCCTGAACCGTGGCGTCGCCCACGGGCCAGCGCAGGTGCTGCACGCTCAGTCCGATGTCCTGCAAGGCAAGCTGCGCAGCGGGCTGGGTGGTGGCGTCCTGCCAGCTCAGCGCGTGGTCGGTCAGCTGCAGGTCGTCCAGCTGCACGGTCCAGGCGGCCGATGCTGGCGACGCCGGCGTCGACGCGGGTGACGATGGGGGCGCCGCAGGTGACCCGGCAACGCGTCCGGGCGTGGGTGCGGTCATCCAGCCCGCGAGCCGGCCCGAGGCCTCGCGGCGCAGCTGCCAGCGCGCGCCGCTCCAGACCAGCCGCGCCAGATGGACCTGGCGTTGCAGCGGCTTGACATCGGCCAGACTCAGGTTCAGCTGCTGCCACGCGAGCAGCGGCTCACCGCGCGCGGACACCAGCTGCGCATCACTGATGCCGAGCTGGCCTTGCAGGCTCACGGTGGGCGCGGCACCGACCGGCGCGCTGAAGCGCAGGCGCAGCGCCGAGTGCAGGCGGCCCGCCTGCAGGTGCACTGGTACCGCCGTGGGCCAGTAGGCCTGCCAGTCGGCCAGGTCCAGGCCGTTCAGGTCCAGGCGCAACTCGCCAGCGCGCTCCTTGGCGAAGGGGCGTGCCTGGGCGCCGGTGTCGACCTCGGTGCCGTTCAGGCGCAGTCGCAGCCGCGGCTCGACCAGGATGGCCACGTCGTGCTCATCGAGGTTCGACACCACCGGCAGGCCCAGCTCGATCGCGGTGAGCCGGTGCACCCGCTTCGCAGGTCGGTCATCCAGGGCGATGTCGCCATCGGTCACGCGCAGGTTGTACAGCGCCAAGCGCAGCGGCGCTGCCCCAGGCTCGGACGGTTGCGCAAAGCGCGCGAGCAGGTCATCGATGCTGTAGCGGTTGGCGTCCAGGCGCGCCAGGGTCAGGCGCGGCCGCTCGATCTGCAGCGCGTCCAGCACCGGCGCACGCTGCCACAGGCTGGCCAGCGACAGGTTGGCCGAAACGCGGTCCACCTGCAGCAGCGGCGGCGTGTCCGCAGACTGCCCAGCCACGGTGAGGCCCTCGACCTGGGCGTTGAGGGTGAGCGGGTTGAAGGCCAGGCGCTCAATGCGCACCGCGCGACCCAGGGCCTGGCTGGCTTCGCGCTCCACCATGCCGCGCAGCAGGCCGGGCAGCACCAGGGCCAGCGCCACCAGCACGAGCCAGAGGATGGTGACGGCGGCGGCGATCCGCGCCAGCCGACGCACGGCCGGCTGCTGCCAGCGTTGAGGATGGTGCGCGGGGGTCGGCGGCGGGTTCGGGGACATGGGCGACGGCGCAGGTGAAAAGAGGATTCTGCGCGATCCGTGACCCAGGCTGTGCCCGCCGCCACGCGCTGCAGATACCCCAGAAACGACGAAGCCCCCCAAGCCGATGACGACCGGGGGGCCTGTGGGCAGCTTCACTGCCCAGTGGAGATCCGGCGGTAATCGGGCCGGGGCTCCATGGGACGCCGGAATGGCGCCCGGTGGGATGCCATCGCAGTGGACGGCGATGCAAGATTACGCCCGGCGCGCGGCGGATGCAAGCGGTATTCGCGTCCTTGAAGAGGACTTGATCAGGCTCAGGAAAACAGCCGCTGATACAGCGCGTCCATGCGCTCCTGCACCGCGCCGTCCATGGTGATCGCCCGGCCCCATTCGCGCTGGGTTTCACCCGGCCATTTGTGGGTGGCGTCCAGCCCCATCTTGCCGCCCAGGCCGCTGACCGGCGAGGCGAAATCCAGGTAGTCGATCGGCGTGCCGTCCACCAGCGTGGTGTCGCGCACCGGGTCCATGCGGGTGGTGATGGCCCAGACCACCTCCTTCCAGTCGCGCACGTCGATGTCGTCGTCGACGACGACGATGAACTTGGTGTACATGAACTGGCGCAGGAAGCTCCACAGCCCGAACATCACGCGCTTGGCGTGGCCGGCGTAGGCCTTGCGGATCGAGACCACCGCCATGCGGTAGCTGCAGGCCTCGGGCGGCAGGTAGAAGTCGACGATCTCCGGAAACTGCTTCTGCAGGATCGGCACGAAGACCTCGTTGAGCGCCACGCCCAGCACCGCCGGCTCATCGGGCGGCTTGCCGGTGTAGGTGCTGTGGTAGACCGGATCGCGGCGGTGGGTCAGGCGGTCGATGCGCAGCACCGGGAACCAGTCCTGCTCGTTGTAGTAGCCGGTGTGGTCGCCGTAAGGACCTTCGAGCGCGTGCAGGTAGCCGCCGATCGACTTCAGCGGCACACCCTGCTCGCTCACCCCTTCATAGCCGTCGGCAGCGGTCGGGATGTGGCCCTCGAAGACCACCTCGGCGCGCGCCGGCACCTGCAGCCACAGACCGCCCTCTCCCACCTGGGTGTCGACCAGTTCCGTCCGCCCGCCGCGCAACAGGCCGGCAAACTGGTACTCACCCAAGGTGTCCGGCACCGGGGTCACGGCACCCAGTGTGGTGGCCGGGTCGGCCCCCAGCACCACGGCGATCGGGAACGGCTGTCCTGGGTTGGCCGCCGCGAACTCGCGAAAATCCAGCGCGCCACCACGGTGCGCCAGCCAGCGCATGATGACCTCGCGCCGGCCGATGACCTGCTGACGGTAGATGCCCAGGTTCTGCCGGCTGCGGGGCCGCGCCACCGACTGCGGACCGCGGGTGACCACCAGGCCCCAGGTGATCAGCGGCGCAGCATCGCCGGGCCAGCAGGTCTGCACCGGCCAGCGGCCCAGGTCCACCTCGGCGCCCTCGACCACCATCTCCTGGCAGACGCCCTTGCTGACCCGCGCCGGCTTCATGTCCCACAGCGCCTTGGCCATGTCCCACAGGCGTCCGGCCTCGCGCAGCGAACGGGGCGGGTCCGGCTCCTTCAGTGCGGCCAGCAGGCGGCCCACGTCGCGCAGCGCGCCCACATCGTCCACGCCCAGACCCCAGGCCACCCGGCGCGGCGTGCCGAACAGGTTCAGCAGCACCGGAATGTTGTAACCAGGCGTGTTCTCGATCAACAGCGCCGGGCCGCCGGCGCGCAGCACGCGGTCGGCGAGTGCTGTCATTTCAAGCCGCGCCAGCACTGGCTCTGCGACCCGGCGCAGTTCGCCACGGTGTTCGAGCTGCGCCATGAAGTCGCGAAGGTCCTTGTATTTCATAGCCAATTGTTATTGATTTCAGTGGCCTTATGCTTGACCAGTTATTTTGACGCTTCCTACAATCCGCCCCGACGTTCGAATACGGGTTTCCCCTGCTGAATGCAACAACAGCCTGGAGGGAACCCGACGCCTGGTCTGCGAACACAAGGCCCACGATGGCCCGCCGCTGCGGCGCGCGACCACTGATTATCACCACCGGCCGCCCCGCCACTGGGGCCTGGGCCCTCCCGCCACCGGTGGTACAGACGAAAGGATGGACATGCGCTTTTCACGATGGTGGAAGGACGTGACCGAGGCTGGCCGCCACAGCGCAGGCGTGTTCCTGCGCGACGTGGGCGGCGGTCTGCTCGAGGTCAGCCACAATATGCTGGCGCTGCTGGGCCTGCTGGTGCTGGCCGCCGTGGCCTTCGTGGCCGGGCGCGCCGACCTGCGCACCAGCTTCGAGCAGCAGGCCCTGGGCTGGCTGCAGGAGCGTCACGCCGAGCGGCAAGGCCCCGAACTGCTGGACATGCCGGCTGATCCGGCGATGGTCCGCACGCTGGCGACCGAAGTGCACACGCTGAACCGGCCGCAGGCCGCCGTCACGCAGTGGATCTCGCGCCGCTACCGCGTGGCGCCGGAGCCGGTGGCCCGCCTGGTGCAGGAAGCCTGGACCGTGGGCCAGCGCGCGGGCCTGGAGCCCACGCTGCTGCTGGCCATCATGGCCATTGAATCGGGCTTCAACCCGTTTGCGCAGAGCCCGGTGGGCGCGCAGGGCCTGATGCAGGTGATGACCCGTGTGCACAACGACAAGTACGAGTCCATGGGCGGCCGCCTGGCCGCCTTCGACCCGGTGAGCAACCTGCGCGTGGGCGTGGCCGTGCTGCGCGAGTGCATTGCGCGTGCCGGCTCGCTGGAAGGCGGCCTGCGCTACTACGTGGGTGCGGCCAACCTGGACGACGACGGCGGCTACGCCGGCAAGGTGCTCTCAGAGCACCGTCACCTGATGGCGGTGGCGGCAGGCCAGAACGTGCCGGTGACGGCACCGAACACCGTGATCGCCGCGCCCAGCACGGCCAGTGCGCCTGCGGCCGCCGCCGCGGCCAGTTCTCCGCTGACCACCGACCCCGTGCACGAGCAGGTGGCGCTGGCCGGCTGAGCGGCACACCCGTTACACTGCGGGCTGACAACACGACATCACGCGCGACTGGCGACAGGGCGTGACGGCCACCCTCCCCGGGTGGCGTCCGCTGCGAGGTGGATCACCACCGGGAAGCGCGGGGGCCGACATGTGATGCGGCCCTGAACTGCCGTTCGCCTGGGCAACCCGCCGATGGCCGCCATGCAGCGACCATCGCGCCGGGCCGCGCCACGCCACACCAAGGATGACATCCATGTTCGACCGCACCCAATCGACGATCGACCGTGTCGACCCGGAGCTGTTCGCCGCCATCGAGGCCGAGAACCGCCGCCAGGAAGAGCACATCGAGCTGATCGCCTCCGAGAACTACACCTCGCCGGCCGTGATGGCTGCGCAGGGCTCGCAGCTGACCAACAAGTACGCCGAAGGCTACCCGGGCAAGCGCTACTACGGTGGTTGCGAGAACGTCGACGTGGTCGAGCAACTCGCCATCGACCGCGCCAAGCAGCTCTTCGGGGCCGAGTACGCCAATGTGCAGCCCAACAGCGGCTCGCAGGCCAACCAGGCGGTGTTCTTCGGCCTGCTGCAGCCGGGCGACACCATCATGGGCATGAGCCTGGCCGAAGGTGGCCACCTGACGCACGGCATGCCGCTGAACATGTCGGGCAAGTGGTTCAAGGTGGTGTCCTACGGTCTGAATGCCCAGGAAGACATCGACTACGACGCGATGGAGCGGCTGGCCCACGAGCACAAGCCCAAGCTGATCATCGCCGGGGCATCGGCCTTCGCGCTGCGCATCGACTTCGAGCGTTTCGCCCAGGTGGCCAAGGCCGTCGGCGCCTACTTCATGGTCGACATGGCGCACTACGCCGGCCTGGTGGCCGCGGGCGTCTACCCCAACCCGGTGCCGCACGCCGACGTGGTCACCTCGACCACCCACAAGAGCCTGCGCGGCCCGCGTGGCGGCATCATCCTGATGCGCGGTGAAGAGGTGGCCAAGAAGATCAACTCGGCGATCTTCCCCGGCATCCAGGGCGGTCCGCTGATGCACGTGATCGCCGGCAAGGCGGTGGCCTTCAAGGAGGCGCTGTCGCCCGAGTTCAAGGCCTACCAGCAGCAGGTGGTGAAAAACGCCGCCGTGCTGGCCGAGACGCTGAAGGCGCGCGGCCTGCGCATCGTCAGCGGCCGCACCGAGAGCCACGTGATGCTGGTGGACCTGCGTCCCAAGGGTCTGACCGGCAAGGAGGCCGAGGCCATCCTGGGCCGCGCCCACATGACCTGCAACAAGAACGGCATCCCGAACGACCCGCAAAAGCCCATGGTCACCAGCGGCATCCGCCTGGGCACGCCGGCGATGACCACGCGCGGCTTCCAGGAAGAGGAGGCCCGTCAGACGGCCCACCTGATCGCCGACGTGCTGGACAACCCGCACGACGAGGCCACCATCGCCCGCGTGCGCGAGCAGGTGTCGGCGCTGACCCGCCGCTTCCCGGTCTACCGCTGATCGGTATCCCCAGGCGGAGACGGCGATGCGCTGCCCCTACTGCGGACACGACGAGACCCAGGTCGTCGAGACCCGGGAGTCCGATGAGGGCGACGTGGTGCGCCGGCGGCGCAAATGCCACCGCTGCGAGAAGCGCTTCACCACCTACGAGCGGGCCGAGATCTCGCTGCCGGCGGTGGTCAAGCGCGGTGGTGCGCGGGTGGAGTTCGACCCCGAGAAGCTGCGTGCCTCGATGACCCTGGCGCTGCGCAAGCGTCAGGTGAGCATCGAACAGGTGGACGCCGCGCTGGAGCGCATCCAGGAGAAGCTGCTGGCCAGCGGTCTGCGCGAGGTGCCGTCCACGCGCGTGGGCGAGCTCGTGATGCGCGAGCTCAAGCGCCTGGACAAGGTGGCCTACGTGCGCTTCGCCTCGGTCTACCGCAGCTTCGAGGACGTCGACGAGTTCAGTCGGCTGATCAAGGAGATCTGAGGCCGGGCGCCACGCGCCCGGTGGATCTCAGCGCCAGCAGGTGGGCACGTCGCCGTACTGGCTGCCCTTCTGCCCCAGGTCATTGAGCGTCAGGTTGCCGCACTTGGCGTCGGCCGTCACCGGCTTGGCGGTCAGGGTGTAGCTGCGCTCGTCCGAACCCACCGCCACTTCCACCGTGTAGGTCTTGGCGCCACCATCGCGGGGAATCGACTTGTAGGAATCGGGCATCTTCTTGTCGGCGTCCTTGTAGGTGTTCAGCGCCGCGTAGTAGCGCTGCATCCACTGTGCCGCTTCCATCAGCCCCGCCTGGGCCCCTGAGCGGCGGCCACGCGCCACCTGCTCGGTATAGGCCGGGTAGGCGAAGGCCGACAGGATGCCCAGGATGGCCACCACGATCAGCACCTCGACCAGGGTGAAGCCCCGGGCGGGCGCGCGGGCGCTGGGGCCGGGACGGCCGGGCGACGATTCAGGGGTCATGCTGTCGTTCCTCACTTGGGCTGCGGCGGGTTGACGATCTCGCGCCAGACACGGTCGATGACCTTCTGGGCCGTGGTGCTGCAGGCCAGGCGGATGGCCTTGCCGCGCGGGTCGGTGTCGAAGTCCCAGACGATCTTGAAGCCGTCGACGCATTCGCTGTCGGGCGGCACGACCAGGCCGTCGGTGCCGTCGGCGTTCACGTCATAGGCACCCAGCGGCTTGTCGTTCTCGTCGATCTTGCCGTCGTTGTTGGTGTCGACGATGGGATCCTTGGGCGGCAGGCCTTCATGGGCACGGAAGATGAAGTTCGTGCCAGAACCGCTGGTGACCTCGCACTCGGCCGCCTTCGGCGCCGGCACCATGCTCTGCACGAAGATGTAGTCATCGAAGATCGGCTGCACCGGGTAGATGACCCGCTGCCCCGCCTTGGTCAGCTCCAGGTACCAGCCCTTGCGGACATTCCAGTCCATGTCCTCGCCCTCGATCGGGTAGAAGGTGCGGGTGACACCGCCCACCGTGATGGTCGTGGCCGCACCCAGGGTGCGCTTGGACAGCACACCGCGGATATCGGTTCCGCCGTAGTAGGGGCTGCTCAGACTGTCGGTCGAATCCTTGGCCGGCGTGGGATCGAGCACGCCGTAGATCGTCTGCTGGCGGGCGGAATCGGCGTCGGTCTCGTTCAGCAGGCGACCCGTGCCGAACACGACGAGCTGGCCATTGCCGAACTTGAACGGCATGCTGTAGGGGGCCGTCGTGATCGATTGCGGCGTCACGCCATCGGGGTCAAAGGCCTGCAGCAGGGGCTTGCCGCCGTAGCCCACCTTCCAGGTGGCACTGTTGGTGGCCGAGGCGAACTCGACCCGCCAGAGCTGGCCCTTCATGTCGCCCACATAGGCGGCCATCACGGCACCCAGATCATTGCGCACCAGCGACACACCCATCGCGCCGTTGCCCCCACTGGTATCCAGCACCACCTTGTCCACCGCACCCGTGGACAGGTCGATGATCATCAGCGCGGCCTTGCCGTCGGTGCTGTCGATGCCGTTGCCGACAAAGACCTTCCAGCCGTCGGACGCGGTACCGCCCTGGATCTTGCCAACCGCGACATCACCCATCATGTAGCCGAAGTCGGGGTCGTCGGTGCTGGAGCGCTGCCACAGCACGGTGTCGGCGTCCAGTGCGGTCGGGTTGGTCGTCGGCACATGCAGCGCATAGATCGCCCGGCCGCCCGCACCCATGGTGCCAACCACCACATTGGCCCACTTGGCTGCAGCGTCGCGGCGGGTCACGATGTAGGCGTCGGCCTCGATGTGCGGGCCGTCCACCACATACTGGTGGAAGTTGGATTCGGTGCCGTAGTTCTTGGCCGCGATCTTGGCCAGCTTGGGCAGACCCGGCGAGGGCAGGAAGCCCATCACCTCATCGCCGGTGCTGCTGTCGAACGCGTGCAGCATGCCACCGTTGCCGCCCAGGAAGACCACGCCCTTGGTACGGTCGACCTTGGAGGCCAGGTAGGTGGTGTATCCGGCATCGATGCCCGAATAATCCCGTTGGACCAGGTCCTTGACGTAGACCGGCGGCGAATTGACGAAGTCCGGGTAGCGGTTGCCGCTGCGCGTGCGGTAGGGCTTGTCGGCCGCCTCGTTGCTGGTGTCACCACGCACCCAGTCGGTCAGCGTGGGGCCGTCCACAGTGCCGTCGATCTTCATCGCGGCAGCGTTCGTGGCACCCATGCCATCGGTGGAGACCTTGGGCCAGGTGAACGGCGTGGCCTTCTTGGCGTCCGGGTTCCAGACCAGCAGGTTGCGGGCCGTCCACTCCACCGGCTTGTTCGTGGCCGTCTTGGGCTGTGAAGCCTTCCAGACGGGCGCACCGCTCTCTGCACCGACATCGGTCAATGCATAGGCTTCCAGGTCACCGTACCAGGACACCGCCTGGTACTTCGGGACGAACTTGTAGGTCCCCAGCACCTTGGTGGAGGAGTTCAGCGACACGCCGGCTTCCTTCGCGGTCTTCGAGATCGCCTTGCCGATCGCATCCCGCATGGCCTTGGACAGGTCCTCGTAGCTCTTGGCCGAATAGAAATCGCCGCCGGTGTTGACCGCTGCGTGCCAGAGGTCATCGACCTTCTGGGCCGAGCCCGCCGACGGATCGGGCCAGTTCTTCGCGCCGCTCTTGATCTGGGCCAGCGTGGTGGCCTTGTTGGCGGCCGTGGAATCCAGCGTGCCCACAACGCCCAGACCCACCGTGTACTGGGTCAGGTGCTGCCAGAAGGCGATGTCACCCTGGACCGGCGGCACCCGGTTCGCAATGCCCGGCTGCAGGTCGTTCTTGAAGTACTTGATCGCCACGTCCGCCAGCGTGTCGGAGTAAGGCGTGGTGCCGTCGGAATACGGCGGGACGGCCAGGTACTGCACGTCGGTGTAGTTGTCGGGGTTCAGGCTCCCCTCGTACTTCGGTCCGTTCGAGCCGTCGGCATTGCCGGCGGCGGTGTAGGTGTCGTTGTAGTAGCCATCGGTCAACAGGAAGTTGGCCGAACGACGGCACGACAGCTTGCTCGACGCCGTATCGCCGGGCGTGCCCAGCCAGGGGCTGCTGCTGTCTTCCTTCTGGAAGTACTGGCCGATCTCGTCCAGCACGTTGCGCGTGGGCGTACCCTCGAAGGAGGACACCTGGTGGATGCCCGACAGCACCGTCTTGAGCTGCGCGGCCGTCATCTGCTGGATGCCCTGCTGGACACGGGTCTTGGTCGAGCTGTTGTTGTAGGCGTTGAACTGGGCCCAGCCCACACGGATCTTGTCCTGGTAGTCGACCAGCGAGCGGCTGATGGCCGCCTTGGTCATGGTCTCGCGCAGGCGGTAGTAGGTGAACCAGTTGGCGAAGTTCTGCTGTTCCTCGGCCTGGGTGCAACGCGAGCCGGCGCAATCCTTGCGGTTGGCGTGCTTGGTGGCCGGTGCGTAAGGTTCGGACGTGTCGTTGGTGGTGTTGAGGTTGTAGAAGGTGTACGACGTCTTCTGGTTGGGATCAACTGAGCCATCCTTCAACCGGTAGTAGATGGCCGGATTGAAGCTGCGCGAGGTCGGCGTGGCATCGCAAACCTTGTAGCTGGTGCACCAGGTCTGCTTGCCGGTGAAGGTCTTGCTGAGGTCCAGCACACTGGTGGCATCGAAGACCGGATCCAGCCGGGCGTTGGTGTAGGTCGAATTCGCCATGTCGTTCGGCAGCGAATCAACGTTCTTCCAGGGCCGGTACCAGATGTCCGGGTTGTAGTAGAGCGCATTGACATCGGGCGAGCGGAACTGCATCTCGAACACCGCCGCCTTGTTCGGTCCCAGCGCGGTGACGACGCCGCCCACGGTGTACGAGAAGGTGTACCAGTTGCCGTCGGTCCACTGGCGGTAGGGCGAGCGCCGCTTGTCGTTCGGATAGCCCACCGGCCAGAAGCGCTGGTTCACGTCGGTGGGCGAGGTGGCGATGATGACGCTCTTGCCATTGACCGTGAAGGTCTCCTCGGGGATGAAGTCGAACAGCATCGACCCCGAGTCATCGATCGTCAGCATCAGGTTGGGCAGCGGCGGCGCCGCACTGCGCGCGGTCAGCGGTGACTGCGCCGGCTCGGCCCAGGCGTGGGTGGCTGCAGCCAGCAGCGCAGCGCCGGCCAGCGACCAGGCCTGAAGGGAATGGGATCGGTTCATGCGGGCCTCTCTGGATGCGGGCATGCTGCGCTCACTTGATGCGCAGGGTGGACTGCAGCCAGACCACGGAGCCGGCGGTCTGCCGGCCGGCGTCGGTCTGGTCGTAATCGGGGCTGAAGCCGCGGGCGGTGACGATGATGGTCCGGGTGCCCGGAACGGCGTCGCTCCACTCGGCCAGGCACTGCGGCACCGTGGTCGGCTTGAAGCTGCTGTCGCCAGAGGCCAGCACCGCGTCAGGCACCTTGATGGCCTGGACCGCGCTGCCCCCGTGCCAGGTGGTGAATGACTGCCAGTACGGATCGCCCGGCGAAGCGGCATTGATCGTGAAACCGCCGATCCAGTCCTTGGATTCGCGCTCGATCTGGGTTTCGCAGAAGCGCAGCGCCAGCTGCGCCGCCTGCTGGGCCAGGGTGTGCAGCCGGGCGTTGTTCGAAACCACGTCGGAGGTCAGCGAACTGCGCATCACGGCGGCCGAGGCCAGGCCGATCACGACCAGCATCACCAGCGCGATGATCAGCGTCACGCCGCGCTGGCGCGAGGAGGAGGCGCCGCGACGGCGCGCAGACAGGGCGGGCTTCACAGGTTGGCCTTCAGGCGGTTATGGAGCAGCACGGTCGATCGGAACGCCCGGTACATGCGCTTGTCGGTGGGCGTGACCTGGGTATCGCTGCAGTTGAAGTAAGGGGTCTTGTCGTCCATGACCTCGTCGCTGCTCATCACAACCACGCACAGGCGAACCGCCACCACGTTGGCCATGTTCACCGCGGAGGCCTTGCCGTAATAGCCCACGGTCACCGGGTCGGCATTGAGGTTGGTGCTGATGCCGTACAGCACCTGCAGGTCGGCGATGTTCTCGACCAGTGCCTGCGGCGTGCCGCCGCCATTGCCCCGGCAGAACAGTGCGCCGCGGCCATCCACCCCGCTGGCAACGTAGAAGGTGCTGGTGTTCAGGTAGTAGGCGTTGGGCGCCGTGCCGATGCTGGTCAGCGCGTTGCCCAGGCAGTCCAGCGGCTTGCCGCCGGAGGCGATGGAGTTGGCCGTGTCGGCCTCATAGGCCACCGACACCGCGTCCTTCAGGGCATCGTTGCCCGTGGTGTCGGCGCAGGCCAGCGCGTCAATGGCGGCGGTGACATCCTTGAAGCTGCCATCGCACCCCACCACTGCCGCACCGGTGTAGATGCGCTGAAAGCCGCTGGTGGTCACCCCGGAGGGTCGGCTGTAGCCGGCCTGGGCCAGGTGGGTGCGCAGCACGCCCAGCGCGGCGCTGGCGTCCTCGGTCATCTGGGTGAGCGCGCGGGTGTGGCGGCTGCTGACGGAAATCGCGAAGTAGCCGGCCAGCAACGCGGCCACGACCATCATCCCGACCATCAGGGACACCATCAGCTCCACCAGCGTGAAGCCGGCCTGTCCCGGTGCGCGGCGCATGTGGGCGGTCCTCATCACAGTGCCACCCGGAAATACATGCAGCGCGGCTGCGGGTTGAGGTCGCGGAAGCCCGGCGGACAGGTCTTGGCGTTCAGGCTGTCGATGTCCTGGAAGGCGCCCACCGACAGTGCGGTCGGGTCCAGCCACGCCACCCAGACGTCCACCGCGCCGCCGGCGGCATCCAGTGCACCGGCGTCATAGCGCACGTAGCCAGTGCCGGACGGCAGGGCATTCAGCAGCGACAGCCGCCACTGCGCCATGTCCTGGTCGGCCAGCTCCTTGGGCTGGCAGTTCAACGGCAACGCGCAGTTCACCGGGGTCGGCGTGGCGGGCGGGCTGACGAAGGCATCGGTGTGGTCGTACAGGCTGCTGCGGGCCGCTCCAACATTGGCCTTCATGCGGTCGGCGATGTCAGAGGCCATCAGGCTGGCCACGGCGCGCATCTCGCTGGCCTTGCCCAGGCGGGTGGCCGAGGCCAGCAGGCCGCCCATGGCCACCACCCCCAGCGACACCACCAGGATGGACACCAGCACCTCGATCAGCGAGGCGCCTCGCTGCTGGTGGACGGAGGACCGAATCATGCGCATGCGCCCGCTCCCTTCAACAGCGCCACCCGGCCCTGACGATTCACGCAGATCGTGCGCGCCGACCGGTCGGATCCGGTATTGGGGGCAAAGCGCACCCAGGACTGGGCATCGTTCGTCAGTGCGGCGCCATCGGCGCGCAACAGGATGCCGGTGCGGGCCAGGGTCAGCGACTGCACGCTGCCATCGGCCGCCTTCAGGCCTGCCGGGCCGGCGAACACCCGCAGCACGGGTTCGCCGGCCTCGCGGATGCCGTTGTTGTTGTAGTCCACGAAACTGATCCAGCCCTGGCTCCAGGTCCTGGACCCGGAGCACTCGGCGTTGTCGGTGGTGAGGTTCTTGCCGGCGCACACCGACACCTCGACCAGCCGTTTCATCGCCTCGCTGCGTGCCTGGCGCAGCGAGGACACCAGTTCCTCGGCCTGGGACTCGGCGATCCGACCCCCGACAAAGTCCCGCATGAAGGGCACGGCGGACATCACCAGGGCGGCCAGCACGACCAGGGTGACGGCCAGTTCGACCACGGTGAACCCCCGGCCGGACTGGCGTGCCCGGTAACCGGGACGGATTGCGACACATCTCATGTCGTGATTGTCGGCCGGACCGGGGCCGGCTTGACGCGAGCGCCGGACAAAAGGCCGTCGGGCGGCGACGAACGGTCATGCCGAGCCCGCACAGGGCAGCGCCCGGGGGAGCATGCGCAGCCGGCCGGGCTTGTTGATGCAGGCGCGCCGGGCGCCGACGATATCGGGCGCGGCGGGGTCGCCACCCTCGGGCACGAAATCGAAGTGCGAGGCCGCGTTCAGGGAAATGCCGGTGGGCATGAAGCTGATGCGGCGCATCGTGGCGATCACCCGTGGCGGGTGCGGGGGCGGCTGGATGGCCTGCAGCAGCAGGTCACTCGGCTCGAGCAGGCCGCGCCGTTCACGGTCGACGAAGACCAGCCAGCCAGCGCTCCATTCCAGGCTGTTGGCACAGACGGCCGCGGCATCGCCGGCCAGCGGGTCGCGCGGGCAGACCGTGACCACCTCGGCACGGGCCATGGCCTCGGCTCGGGCGCGGGCCAGCGCCGTCACCAGGCCCTCGACCGACTGGTCGACGCTGCGGGCGCGCAGCATCTGCTGCGCCGGCTGCACCGCCGCCGACGCCAGGATGGTCAGCACGGCCAGGCCGATGACCAGCTCCAGCAGGCCAAAGCCGGCGACGGCGGGCGCGCGCCTCGGGGGGCGTTGAGCGCGATGACTTGGCATGGGGTCTCCCTGGTGCGCGCCATCGACTGCGGCGCTGGTCCGCCACGCCGGGGCAGGCATGCGCGGTACCTCGACATGCTGCACCGACGGCGGCCGCGCGTCCCTCCCTCTGAAGGGGGGACAATCGCCACTCAACCCCGTTACCGATGCACCCCACCGATCTCGACGCCCACCACCTCGGCCAGGCCCTGACACTGGCCCGGCACGCCATCGGCCTGAGCGAGCCCAACCCGCGGGTGGGCTGCGTCCTGGTGGCACCGGGGGGCCGGCAGGTCATCGGCGAGGGCTTCACCCAGCAGGCTGGCGGCCCGCATGCCGAGGTCATGGCGCTGCGCGACGCCCAGGCGCGCGGCCAGTCCACCCGTGGTGCCACCGCCTATGTGACGCTGGAGCCCTGCGCCCACCACGGCCGCACGCCCCCCTGCTGCGACGCCCTGATCGAGGCCGGCGTGGCCCGCGTGGTGGCCGCCGTGGGCGACCCCAACCCGCTGGTCAACGGCCAGGGCATGGCCCGGCTGGCGGGGGCCGGGATCCGTGCCGAATGGGGCCCACCCGATCTGGCCGAGCAGGCGCGGGAGCTGAACATCGGCTTCTTCTCGCGCATGCAGCGCCGCCGGCCCTGGGTGCGGCTGAAGATGGCCGCGTCGCTGGATGGCCGGACCGCGCTGACCGACGGCCGCAGCCAGTGGATCACCGGTGGCGCCGCGCGCGCCGACGGTCATGCCTGGCGCGCACGCGCCGGCGTGCTGCTGTGCGGTGTCGGCACGGTGCTGGCCGACGACCCGCGGCTGGATGTGCGCGAGGTGGCGGTCGCCCGCCAACCGGTGCGGGCGATTGTCGACACCCACCTTCAGACGCCCCCCCAGGCGCGGCTGTTCGATGCCGGCCCCTCGCCGGTGCGCGTCTACACCGCCAGCGCCGATGGCGCCGCGGCCCAGGCGCTGCGCGACCGCGGTGCCACCCTGGTGCCCTGCCCGCTGGTGGACGGCCGCATCGATCTGGCCGCGGTGCTGGCCGACCTGCACGCGCTGGCCTGCAACGAACTGCACCTGGAATGCGGCCCCACGCTGGCGGGCGCCTGGCTGCGCGGCGGCTGGGTCGATGAGTTGCTGCTCTACCTGGCCCCGATGCTGGTGGGGCCGGGCCGGCCGCTGGCCGAGCTGACGGCCCTGCCGGGCCTGGACGCGGCCACGCGCTGGCGATTCCATGAGATCACCCCGGTCGGTGAGGACCTGCGCCTGCGCCTGCGCCGCTGACGCCTACAATCCGGGCGATGCCGATTTCCCCTGTCCCCGAGCTGGTCGCCGAACTGGCGGCCGGTCGCATGGTGGTCCTTGTCGACGAGGAGGACCGCGAAAACGAAGGCGACCTGGTCATGGCCGCCGACCATGTCACGCCCGAGGCGATCAACTTCATGGCCCGCTTCGGGCGTGGACTGATCTGCCTGACGCTCACCCGCGAGCGCTGCGAACGCCTGCGCCTGCCGCCGATGACGGCGCGCAACGGCACCTCGCACGGCACCGCCTTCACGGTGTCGATCGAGGCCGCCGAAGGTGTCACCACCGGCATCAGCGCCGCCGACCGCGCCCGCACCGTGCAGGCCGCGGTGGCCCGCGATGCGCGCGCCTCCGACCTGGTGCAGCCAGGCCACATCTTCCCGCTGCAGGCCCAGGATGGCGGCGTGCTGATGCGCGCCGGCCACACCGAGGCCGGCTGCGACCTGGCCGCCATGGCCGGCCTGAGTCCCGCCGCCGTGATCTGCGAGATCATGAACGACGACGGCAGCATGGCCCGGCTGCCCGACCTGGAGATCTTTGCCAAGACCCATGGCCTGAAGATCGGCACCATCGCCGACCTGATCACCCACCGCAGCCGCCACGAGACCCTGGTCACGCGTGCCGGCCAGCGCCGCCTGGTCACGGCCCAGGGCGAGTTCGACGCCCATGTCTTCCGCGACCACTCCGGCGGCGTGCACCTTGCGCTGTCGGTGGGCCGCTGGTCGCCCACGGACGAGGTGCTGGTGCGCGTGCACGAGCCCTTCACCGTGGTCGACCTGCTGGACCATGCCTGCAGCAACCGCCATTCCTGGGGCCTGCCGCAGGCCCTGGCACGGCTGCAGCAGGCGGGCCAGGGCGTGGCGGTGCTGCTGAACTGCGGCCGCGAATCCGCCGATGGCCTGCTGGCGCAACTGCTGCCCCAGGACGCCGACACCTCCCCGCGTCCCAGCGTGGACCTGCGCACCTATGGGGTGGGCGCGCAGATCCTGCGCGAGCTGGGCATCACCCGCATGAAGCTGCTTGGCAGCCCGCGCCGCATGCCCAGCATGACCGGTTTCGGGCTCGAGGTGAGCGGCTTCGTCGCTGCCGACTGAACACGAGGACCCCATGCAAGGCGCCAACCAGGGCCAAAGCGGATCGCTCGACGGCCACGAGCTGTCGATCGCCATCGTCCGTGCCCGATTCAATGACGACATCACCCGCAAGCTCGCCGAAGCCTGCCTGGCCGAGCTGGCCGCGCTGGGCGTGGCCGAGCGGCACATCGAAATGGTCACCGTCCCCGGTGCGCTGGAGGTGCCGGTGGCCCTGAAGGCCCTGGCCGACAGCGAGGACTTCGACGCGCTGATCGCGCTGGGCTGCATCATCCGCGGCGAGACCTACCACTTCGAGCTGGTGGCCAACGAGAGCGGCGCCGGTGTCACCCGGGTGTCGCTGGACCACCAGATCCCGATCGCCAACGCCATCCTCACCGTCGAGAATGAGGCCCAGGCCTGGGCCCGCGCCGAGGAGAAGGGCCGCGATGCCGCGCGCGTGGCCGTCGAGATGGCCAACCTGCTGGACGCGCTGCCATGAGCGGCAAGAAACCCGGCAGCCGCGCGCCTCGCGATCCCGGACACCAGCAGCACATCGCCGCGCGTCGCCAGGCCCGTGCCTACGCGCTGCAAGGCCTGTACCGCTGGCTGCTCAACGGTCAGGATCCCTCCACGCTGCTGCCCGAGGTGCGCGAGTTCGCCCTGCAGTCCATCGTCGAGCGCCTGTCCACCCAGGGCGGCGCCGAGCTGTCGGCGCCCGAAGACCTCAGCGTCGACGAGGTGCAGGCGCAGATCCGCCGCCAGGCCGAGGCCGAGTTCGAGACCTGCGACACCGTGCACCTGGATGCCTTGCTCTCGGGCTGTATCGAGACCGCGCCGCAGCTCGATGAAACGCTGCGCCGCTACGTCGACCGGCCGACCGAGCAGCTCTCGCCGGTCGAACATGCGGCCCTGCTGATCGGCGCCTATGAACTGGCGCACTGCGTGGACGTGCCCTACCGCGTCGCCATCAACGAAGCCGTCAACCTGGCTAAGGCCTTCGGCGGTACCGACGGCCACAAGTACGTCAACGGCGTGCTTGACAAGGCTGCCGCCCAGCTGCGTCCCGCCGAGGTGGCGGCCGCCCGCGGGGGCTGAGCCTGCCCGAGCGATGCGCTGGACCCTGCCTTTCCTGCGCAAACGGCCGATGCCGGCTGATGCGGTGGACTCCGGCTTCGAGTCCACCGTGGTCGAGGACCTGCCCGCCGCGCTGCGTTCGGCCAGTGCCGCAGCGGCCCAGGCAGCGGCCGAGGGTCCGGCCACCCAGGCCTCGATCGGCCATGTCGGCCGCTACACGCTGCGCTCGGTGCTGGGCGAGGGCGGGCTGGGCACTGTCTACGCCGCCTGGGATCCGCTGCTGTCGCGCGCGGTGGCGGTCAAGACGCTGCACCTGCCGGCCTCGGCGGCGGGCGACTACGGCAGCTCGCTGGACGACCTGATCCTCAATGAGGCGCGTGCCGCCGCGCGGCTGTCGCACCCGCACATCGTCACGGTGTTCGATGCCGGCCCCTCCGAGCAGGGCGTCTACATCGCGATGGAGCCGCTGCGCGGACGCGACCTGCGCCACCTGCTGCGTGAACAGTGGCAACCCAGCCTGCTGGAGATCGCCCACCTGGTGCGGCGCGTGGCCGACGCGCTGGCCTATGCGCACGGCAAGGGCGTGATCCACTGCGACATCAAGCCCGCCAACATCTTCATGGTCGGCCGCAAGCTGCCCAAGGTGCTCGATTTCGGCATTGCCCGCGTCGCCCACCGCGATGTGCCGACGGTCGAAGGTCCGCTGGCCGGCTCGCCGTATTACCTCGCACCCGAGCAACTGGCCGGCGGCGCGGTGGACCGCCGCTGCGACGTCTATTCGCTGGGCGTGGTGATGTTCGAGCTGCTCACCGGCCAGCGGCCCTACACCGGCGCGACCATCGAGGAAATCCACCGCGCCGTGCGCGAGGCCCCGCTGCCGCTGGCCCGCCGGCTCAATGCCAAGGTGCCGGCAGCGCTGTCGGCGATCGCCGCACGCGCCATGGCGCGCCGCCCGGAGGACCGCTATCCCTCGGCGCGGCACATGGCGATGGACCTGCGCCATTGGCTGGAATCGCCCGAAGCCGCCGCGCTGGGTGAAACCCAGGACCAGCAACGCCGACGCCTGCTGGTGCTGGCCGGCCTGTCGCTGGGCGCCGCGGGGGTGGCGGCCGGCCTGCAGGCCTGGTGGACCTCACAACGCCCGGCCACCGCGATCGGCCCGGGCCGACTGACCACCGAGGCGGCGCTGGCCAGCCCGCCACCCGGCACCGTGGTACCGCCCGCGCCGCCACCGGCTTCGGCCGCAGCCGCATCGGCGCCGACGCCCGAGTCCGAGTTGGTGGCCGCCAAGCCCGCCGACACCGCCAACCGCAAGCCCCCCCGCACCAAGGTGCGCCCGGTCGAGGTGACGGCATCAGCGCCGCCACCGGCCCCACCCGCCCTCGGACGGGTGCAGCTGGCGGTCACCCCCTGGGGTGAGGTCGAGGTGGATGGCCGTCCGGTCGGGGTGGCGCCCCCGCTGCGTCACCTGGAGTTGCCGGCAGGTCCCCACACGATCACCGTGCGCAACGGTGATGCCCCCCCGCAGGTGCGCCACATCGAGGTCGACCCGTCCCAGCCCTCCACCCTGAAGTTCCGTTTCTGATGAGTCCTCTTGCCCTGCTGCGCACCGCCCTGGCCTGCCTGGTCAGCCTTTGGCTGGCCGCCTGCAGCACACCGCCCACCGGCGTCGCCGAGGTGCTCGACCGCCCGGCCGAGCGCCAGTTGATCGCCGGCCTGCGCCTGTACGACGACGCCCAGTACCCGGAGGCCGAGGCCGCGCTGCAGGAGGCGCTGCGCCTGCAACTGGCCAGCCCGCGCGACCGCGCGTCGGCGTACAAGACGCTCGCTTTCATCTTCTGCACCAGCCAGCGCGAGACCGAGTGCGAAGCCGCCTTCCGCGCCGCGCGGGCCGCTGATCCCCAGTTCCAGCTCGGCAAGTCCGAGGCCGGTCACCCGCTGTGGGGCCCGGTGTACCAGCGCAGCCTGCGCTGAGCCGCCGCATGAGCTTGGCCGCCGCCGCGTCAACGACCGTGTTCGAGTGGCCGGTGCGCGTCTACTGGGAGGACACCGACGCCGGCGGCATCGTGTTCTACGCCAACTACCTGAAGTTCATGGAGCGCGCCCGCACCGAGTGGCTGCGTGCGCAAGGCGTGGAGCAGCAGGCTTTGGCCGAGCGCGAGGGCGCCCTCTTCGTGGTCACCGACGCCCGGCTGCGCTACCTGGGCTCGGCCCGCCTGGATGACGCGCTGCAGGTCAGCGTCGAGCCGCAGCTGATCGGCCGCGCCCGGCTGAGCTTCCTGCAGCGCTGCCGCCTGGGCGAGCAACTGCTGTGTGAAGGCCAGATCACCGTGGCCTGCATCGACCGCGCCCAGCACCGGCCGCGCCGCATTCCCTCCGACATCCTTGCCCGCCTGCAGCCGCAGGCCGACCTCACCGAATGAACCAGGACCTGTCCATTGTTTCCCTCGTGCTCCACGCCAGCTGGGTCGTCCAGTTGGTGGTGGCCGGCCTGCTGCTGATCTCGCTGGCCAGCTGGACCGTGATCTTCGCCAAGCTGGTGGGCCTGGGGCGCGTGCGCCGCGGCAACGACCAGTTCGAGCAGGAGTTCTGGTCCGGCAAGAACCTCACCGACCTGTACCAGGCGGCCGGCACGCGGCCGGACACCTCGCCGATGGAGCGGCTGTTCGCCAGCGGCATGCGCGAGTTCATGAAGCTGCGCGAGCGCCGCCTGGACACCGCCGCCCAGCTCGATGGCGCCCGCCGTGCGATGAAGGCCAGCCTGCAGCGCGAGCTCGATGCGATTGAAGGCAACCTGGGCTTCCTGGCCTCGGTGGGTTCGGTCAGCCCCTACGTGGGCCTGTTCGGCACGGTGTGGGGGATCATGCATGCCTTCGTCGGCCTGTCGAACCTGCAGCAGGTGACGCTGGCCACGGTGGCGCCGGGCATCGCCGAGGCGCTGGTGGCCACCGCGATCGGCCTGTTCGCGGCGATCCCGGCGGTGATCGGCTACAACCGCTTCGCGCGCGACATCGACCGCATCGCCATCCAGCTCGAGAGCTTCACCGAGGAGTTCTCCAACATCCTGCAGCGCAACGTGTCCGCCCCGCCGGCGGGCGCGACGCGCTGAGCCGGCCATGCCTGGCGTGATGTCCCGCGGCGGTGGCCGCCGACGCCGCTCGATGAACGAGATCAACATGGTCCCGTTCATCGACGTGATGCTGGTGCTGCTGATCATCTTCATGGTCACCGCCCCGATGATCACCACTGGCGTGGTCGACCTGCCCAGCGTGGGCAAGGCCAGGCAGCGCCCCAGCTCGGTGATCGAGGTGGTCGTGGCCGGCGACGAGAAGCTGAAGATCAAGGTCGACAGCGGCGAGCCCGCCGCGATCGCCCTGCCCCAGCTGGCCGCCCGCGTGCGCGAGGCCCAGCAGGGCCGCGACGACGTGCCGGTGGTGATCTCGGCCGACCGCCAGGTCAAGTACGAAAGTGTGGTGCGCGTGATGGACACGCTGCAGCGCGCCGGCGTGCAGCGGGTGGGCCTGTCGGTGCGCTCGGGAGCCTGACATGGTGCCCCCACGCTCACTGTCGTTCGCTGCCCCCCGAGGGGGCGCTCAGTGGCTTCGGACGGCCGGGCGCCACTGGCCAATGACACCCCCACGCTCACTGTCGTTCGCTGCCCCCCGAGGGGGCGCTCAGTGGCTTCAGACGGCCGGGCGCCACTGAGATGGCTTCCCTGGGACTGCCACCGCCGCTGATGGTGCCGCGCGAGTCGCTGCGCCCGCCCAGCGCCGACAGCCCGCGCGCCGGCCTGGCGATGTCGGCCCTGGCCCATGCGGGGCTGCTGGCGGCGCTGGCCCTGGGTGTGCAGTGGCGCACCGAGGAGCCCGCTGCCGTCAGCGCCGAGCTGTGGGCCGCGGTGCCGCAGATCGCCGCCCCCGCCCGGCCTGAGCCGGCCGAGACCCCCGAGCCCACGCCGCCACCGCGCCCGGTGGTGACGCCCCCGGCGCCGCCCCCGGCGGCCGAACGCGAGGCCGACATCGCGATCGAGAAGGCCCGCCGCTTGCGCGAGGAGAAGGCCCGCCAGGACGCCGAGGACCAGCGCCGAAAGGAGCGCGAGCAGAAAGCCCAGCAGGACAAGGCCCAGCAGGAGAAAGCCGAGCGCGACAAGGCCGAGAAGCTCGAAGCCCAGCGCAAGGAGAAGGCCGCCGAGGCCCAGCGCGAGAAGCTGCGCCAGGAGCAGATGCGGCGCATGGCCGAGCAGCTGGGCGGCGGCCCCACGGGCACGGGCGCGCCCGGCAGCACCGGCGCCGCGGCGCGCGATGCCGGGCCCTCGGCCAACTACGCCGGGCGCATCGTCGCGCGGATCAAGCCCAACATCGTGCTCACCGAGGAGGTGGCGGGCAATCCGCGCGCCGAGGTGGAACTGCGCGTGGGACCTGACGGCAGCATCGTCGGGCGACGCATCATCCAGAGCAGTGGCTCCAAGGTCTGGGATGACGCCGTGCTGCGCGCCGTCGACCGCACCGGCGTGCTGCCGCGCGACACCGACGGCCGCGTGCCGCCGACCATTGTGGTCGGATTCAGACCCCGGGACTGATGACCATGGACGACTTCGCCAACCGCGTCGAGGCGCTGCGACCGCAGCTGATGCGCTATGCCCGCAGCCAGCTGCGCCACGAGGCCTGGGCCGAGGACGCGGTGCAGGACACGCTGCTGGCAGCCCTGGAGAAACCGCAGTCCTTCGCGGGCCAGTCGCAGCTGCGCACCTGGCTGGTGGGCATCCTCAAGCACAAGCTGGTCGACCAGCTGCGCCGCCAGCACCGCGAGGCCGCCCTGCCCGGCGAAGACGACGAGACCGATCTGGACGAGCTGCTGTTCGACAAGTCCGGCCACTGGCTGGATGCCCCGGCCGATTGGCCCAGCATGCCCGACTCGGCGCTGGGTCAGCGCCAGTTCCTGACGGTGCTGGACGCCTGCGTGGAGAAGCTGCCGTCGGTGCAGGGCCGCGTGTTCCTGATGCGTGAATGGCTGGAGCTCGACAGCGACGAGGTCTGCCAGACGCTGGCCATCACCCCGTCCAACCTGTGGGTGCTGCTGCACCGGGCGCGGCTGCGCCTGCGCGAGTGCCTGCAACAGCAATGGTTCGGCCAGGACATGGCCGTGAAGGGCGCCCGATGAAACCCTGGCTGACCTGCCGACAGGCCGCCGGCCTGATGCTGCTGCGCCAGGACCTGGCGCTGAACTGGGTGCAGCGCCTGCGGCTGCGCGCCCATCTGGCGATGTGCGACGCCTGCACCCGGTTCTCGAAGCAGCAGGACCTGATCAGGGGCGCGATGGGCCCCTGGCGTGCTTACCGCGACAGCGAACGGCTCGACGAAGGCGAGCGCAGCGACTGAGTCGCCTGGCGCGCCGCCTGCTTCACGGCCGGCTTCACCGCCTTGCCCTGGTCGATGTAGGCATTGACCCGCGGCGGGATGATGACCACCGTGCTGCCATCAGGGAAGTAGCCGGTCTCCGATTCCAGCACCCCCATCGCCTTGCCGTTCAGGGCCAGCGGCTGCCAGGTGCGGCGGCGCAGCAGGCTGCCACCGGTGGTGCGCTCGGTGACCAGCGCACCGCTGCCATCCACGGTCCAGGCGCTCAGCGGCGCCCGGCTTTCGGTGCCGGCCACCAGGTCCTTGCTGACGCGCTCGCCCGTGCCGTCCTTGTACAGGTAGAAGAAGAACGGGAAGGTGGACTTGGCGAAGATCGCCGATTCCCAGATCCGCGCGTTGGCTGCACCCGCGCCCCAGGCGGTGCCGGCCACCGGCTTCATCATCTGCGGCGACCACAGGTTTTGCGGCACGCCACCCAGCATGTCGGCCGAGAGCCACTGCTCCATGCCCCGGTTGTCGGCCAGCGCCAGGCGCAGGTAGCCGCGCTGGGCGCCGGTGGGCAGGCTCATCACGATCCAGCCGTCGGCATTGACGGTGTAAGGCACGGTGGCGCCGGAGCGGGCAAAGCTCAGGCTGCCGCTGCCGAAGGTGGCCAGGTCAGCGCCCAGCTGGTTGTTCACCACGGTGCCCGGGTCGGCGCTCAGGCCGGCCAGCGTGGAGCCGGGGACCAGATCGGCCAGACCGGGGATCTGGGCCAGGTTGCGGTGAATGGTGTTGGTGCCCTGGCCCGCCACGAAGCCGCCCCAGCTCACCACCTTGCCGGCGTCACAGCCGTCCAGCGTGGTGTCGGTGCCGGCGTAGGACAGCTCGGACAGGCCCTTGTTGGCCGTGCCGCTGCGCAGACGCGTGCCGACCTGGGTCGTGTCGTGGCGCACCCGGGTGGGCAGGCCGTCGCAGTCGGCGATCGGGCCGTCCTGCTCTTCGGTGTAGGGCGTGTCCAGGGTCACCACCTGGAAACCGGCGACCGTCGACACCGCGCCCTGGCCACGACCCAGCGGGGTCACCACCACGGCGCGGGTGCCGCTGTTCTTGAGCTCGATCAGCAGGGCGTCGGACTGGCCGAAGCCGTTCTCGGCCGCGTAGGCCACCGGCTTGGCGGCGAGCACCTGACCGCTGGTCAGGGCGGCGGCCAGCGCAAGCGCCGACGCAAAGAGGGGGCGGAAGGACAACGGCATCGGGAGACTCCTTGTACTGCTTGTCTCGGTTGGGGGATACAGCGTGGCGCGGAGTCTATGCAGGCCCGGCGTGGCTGGACATCCCCCCTTCTACTGAGACCTCAGTCGAGGGCGCCACCAAAGTCACGGCGATCCGGCCCGCCGGCCGCCACGGCCGCCAGCATCGCCCGCAGCCCTCGCCACTGGTCGTCCAGGGGCAGCGGGCGACCGGGTCCGTCGCCCCCGGGCATGTCCGGCAGGCGCGGCACATGGACAAATCCCGCCGGGATGCTGGGGCGGTGCTGCAGGGCGTGCAGCAGCGTGTAGAAGATCTGGTTGCAGACGAAGCTGCCGGCGCTCAGCGACAACTCGGCCGGCACGCCGGTCTGCTGAGCGGCGTGCACCATGGCCTTGACCGGCAGGCGGCTGAAGTAGGCCGACGGCGCGCCGGCCACGACCGGCTGGTCCGTCGGCTGGACGCCGTCGTTGTCGGGAATGCGGGCGTCGACCAGGTTCACCGCCACGCGCTCGACCGACAGCGCGGCGCGTGAGCCCGCCAGACCCAGGCAGACCACCGCGGCCGGTTCATCCGCCAGCGCCTGGCCCAGGACCGCTGGCGCCGTGTCGAAGCGGCAGGGCAGGCAGCGGGCCCGCACCGTCCACGCGCCGAAGCGCTCACCGTCCAGCCGTCGGGCCAGTTCCCAGGACGGGTTCAGGGTATCGCCCGCGAAGGGCTCGAAGCCGGTCAGCAGCAGCCACGGTGGGCTCATCGGTCCTCCGCAACGGGGGGCGTCATGGTTGGGGCCGCACTGACGCAGCCGCCGGGATTGGGCGTCCGGGAGGCCCCTGTTCGGCGCTTTGCCGCATCCGGGTCACCACTAGGATCGATACCGCTCCGTCGTCCATTTTGCGACACCATGCCTGACAGCACGCCACCCGATCTCCCTCCCCTGGAGGGTCTGGACCTGATCGCCTCCGATCACCCGGGGACGTCGTCGCTCGCCTGGCCCGCCCCGCCCTACCCCGCCTACGCGCTGAGCCAGCCGCTGCTCAAGGGCGAGGAGTGCCTGATCGAGGGCCTGAACGGCCGCACCATGCAGGCCGAGCTGATCGCCTTCGAGCCCGCCATGGGCCACGTGATGGTGCGGGTGCCGCCCTCGCGCAACGCCATGCCGCTGCGCCTGACGCAGTTCCGCCGCGTGGCCCTGCCGCGCATCCTGCGCCCCGACCCGCCGCCCGGCCAGGCCCATCCCGAGGCGCTGATCGACTTCCATCCCCAGGTCGACTACCGCGTCGCGCTGCGCGATGCGCCGGCCCTGAGCGGCAAGACCATCGGCCATGTCGAGACAGCCCAGGGCCTGTACCTGTTCCCGCCGGTCGAACCCGCCAGCGACGAGGTGACCCGGCTGTTCGTGCCGCGCGACGCTTACCTGTCCTGGGACATGGGACCCAGCCTGGGCCAGCAGCTGCTGGCCGACTCCTCGGCCACCCCGGACCAGATCCAGGCTGCGCTGGCCGAGCAGGCCCAGCTGCGCCAGCAGCGCGTCGGCGACGTGCTGCTGCAGCAGAAGATCGTCACCCCGGAACAGCTGGCCACCGCGCTGGACACCCAGTCGCGCATGCCGATGGTGCGCATCGGCGAGGCGCTGGTGGCGCTGGGCTACATCAGCCAGCAACAGCTCGAAGCCGCCCTGGACCAGCAGCGCAGCAACAAGGGCCTGCCGCTGGGCGAACTGCTGGTCAACCGCGGCGACATCAAGCGCCATGAGTTGCGCACCGCGCTGGCCCGCAAGATGGGCTATCCGGTGGTGGACGTCGAGGCCTATCCGATCGATCCGGCCGTGATCTCGCGCCTGCCGCTGGGCGCCGCCAGGCGCCTGCTGGCGGTGCCGCTGTCCGAGATGAACGGCCGCCTGGTGCTGGCGATCGACGACCCGTCCAAGCGCCAGGCCATCGACGAGATCGAGTTCATCACCCAGTCCAAGGTGATGCCCGTCCTGCCGATCCAGGAGGACATGGCGCTGCTGGTGCAGTCCATCTATGCGCGCCACGGCATCACCGAGGCCACCGCCACCGCCACGCTGGAAGGCTCCGGCATGGCAGCGCTGGACGAAGGCGGCACCGGCAAGCTGCTGGCCGCGCTGGAAGACGCGCCCCAGGAGCGCGACCTGGTCGAGGACAAGCCGGTCGAGCAGTCCGACAACTCGCTGGTCCGCCTGATCAACACCATGATCTACGAGGCGCACCAGCAGAACGTCTCGGACATCCACATCGAGGCCCAGCCCGGCCGCGAGAAGGTGCGCATCCGCTTCCGCCGCGACGGCGTGCTCAGGCCCTATCTGGAGCTGCCGCACACCTACCGCCAGGCGCTGCTGGCGCGCATCAAGATCATGTGCGACCTCGACATCTCCGAGCGTCGCCGGCCGCAGGACGGCAAGATCAACTTCGCCCGCTTCGTGCCCAGCTGCCCGATCGAGCTGCGGGTGGCGACCATCCCCACCAACAACAACCTTGAGGACGCGGTGCTGCGGATCCTGGCCTCGGCCAAGCCGATCCCGCTGGCCAACCTGGGGCTGTCACCGGCCAACCGCAGCGCGCTGGTGCGCGCGATCGAGCGCCCCTACGGCATGGTGCTGTGCGTGGGCCCGACCGGCTCGGGCAAGACCACCACGCTGCACTCGGCGATGGCCGAGATCAACACCCCGGACCGCAAGATCTGGACGGCCGAGGACCCGGTGGAAATCACCCAGGCCGGCCTGCGCCAGGTGCAGGTGAACCCGAAGATCGACTGGACCTTCGCCCGCGCCCTGCGCGCCTTCCTGCGCGCCGACCCGGACGTGATCATGGTGGGCGAGATCCGCGACGCCGAGACCGCGCAGATCGCGGTGGAATCCTCGCTGACCGGCCACTTGGTGATGTCCACGCTGCACACTAACAGCGCCGCCGAGACGGTGACCCGCCTGCTGGACATGGGCATGGACCCGTTCAACTTCGCCGACTCGCTGCTGGCCGTGCTGGCCCAGCGCCTGGTGCGCCGCATCTGCCCCAAGTGCCGGCAGTCCACGCCCATCGGCGCCGAGCCGCTGCAGGAGCTGGTCGACGACTACCTGCATGCCTGGGGCGAGGCCGAGAACCGCCCCAACCCCGACGCGCTGATCGCCGACTGGACCACCCGCTTCGGCCGCGACGGCAAGCTGCTGGCCTGGCGCAGCCCGGGCTGCGATCACTGCGAGGGCAGCGGCTTCCGCGGTCGCGCCGGCCTGCACGAGCTGCTGAGCGTCAGCCGCGGCGTGCGCCACCTGATCCAGACCGGCTCACGCGCCGAGCTGATCCAGGCCCAGGCCATCGCCGAAGGCATGCGCACCCTGCGCCAGGACGGCATCGAGAAGGTGCTGCAGGGCATCACCACCATCGAGGAAGTGCGCGCCACCTCGAACACCTGAGCGCGGGAGGCCCGGCCTCCCGCTGCCTGCCTCAGATGCCGCTGCGCTGCAGCGGCGCTTCCAGCGCCAGCTTCAGCGTGCGGCTCAGGTCGGCCAGGTGCGCCGCCTTCATCGCCGACCCCTGGCCCGCAGCCTGCGCCTTGTCCAGCTGACGCACCAGCCGCTGCGCCTGGGCCCGCCACAGCGCGCGCGCGTCCGCCCGGCTGCCGGGCGTGGGGCGCAGCAGCCGCTCGGCCAGGCGCGAGGCATGCTCGCGCTGCAGTTCGCGCCGCGCCGCCGGGATTTCGCCGCCGGCCAGGGCATCGGCCCAGACCGCCTTGCCGATGGTGTCGATCAGCTCCGACAGCGCCAGCGCCTGGCCCGGGCGGTCCACCTTGGCCTCGTTGTCCAGCACGCGCGCGGCCACGCTGTCGCTCATCAGCTGCGCCAGCACGGCGCGCTGCAGATCGAGCACCATGCCTTCGACCGAGAAGTCGGTGGCCACCGGCTCGCCGCTGTCGAAGCGGGCGAGGTAATCGGTCGACAGCTTGCGCGCCAGCGCCGGCGAGATCGACAGCCCGTCGGCCGCGAGCACCTGGCTGGCCACCAGCTGCAGCGCCTCGCGCTGCACGGCCGGCGGCACGGGCTGCAGCGGGTCGCGGCCGCTGCCGGGGAAATCGCGCAGCGTGCGCAGGCCGCCGATCTGGCGCAGCAAGGTGCCCACCGAGCGGCCGGCATCGCGCAGCGCGTAGCTGATCGAGCGGCGCAGCACGGTGTAGTCCTCGGTGGGCTTGAGCGGCCGGTTCTCCTGGCGATGGATCAGGTCGCGGGCGATCGCCAGGCGCTTGCGGGCGAACAGCACCGGGTCGGTGCCCAGGTCCATCTGCAGCGAATCGGGGTCGATGCCCAGCGAGTTGTCCTCGTCGGTGCCGTAGGCCAGTTCGGGCTCGGCGCTGCGGCCGGCGATGCGCATCAGCTCGGACGCTTCCTGGGTCGGCTCGATCGGCTTGTAGCCGTACTCGATGGCCCAGTAGTCGTAGGGGCCCAGCACGGTCTGGAAGGGCATGCCACCGCGCTGGCCCGGGGCCGGCAGGTTGATCGGCGCGTACTCCATCACCGAGCCGGCCAGACCGTTGCGGCGGGTGAACTCCGGGTCGTCGAGCTGCGCATCGGTGTAGATGCGCGAGGAGCGGAAGTTGTGGCGCAGGCCCAGGGTGTGGCCCACCTCGTGCAGCGTGGTGTCCTCCAGGTAGGCCTGCACATAGGCCTCGGCCTCGGGGCTGTCGGGGTCGAGCTCGCCGCGGGCCTCCAGCACGTCCAGCGCATAGGACAGCTGCTCGGCCGCCTCGTCGGCGTGCTGGCAGGCCTCGGCGCCCGGCGCATGCAGATGCGGCGCCTGCAGGATCGCTTCCCACTGGGTCACTGAGCGCGGTGCCAGCACCTGCGCCCGGGTGTGGCGGATGGCACGGCTGGACAGGCTCTCGAAGCCGATGTCCGCATCCAGGATCTCGCCGGTGCGCGGATCCACCTGGCTGGGCCCGATGGCGCCGAACTGCGGCTTGGCGTTGGTCATCCAGCGGATCGATGCCGCGCCCACGTCCAGCGTGTCGAAGCTGTCCTCGGGCCCCTGCTGCTTGACGACCAGCGCGTCCTTGAAGCCGATGCGCTCGAAGGCCGCGTTCCAGCCCAGCACGCCGCGGGTGATCGCGTCGCGGTACTTCAGCGGGATGTTGCGGTCCAGCCAGAAGGTGATGGGCTTGACCGGCTCGGACAGGGCCGCGGCCGGGTCCTTCTTCTCCAGGCGCCAGCGGTTGATGAAGCGCTGGCGCGGCTGCTGGCGCAGGTCGTTGCCGAAGTCGTCGACCGAGGTGGTGAAGTAGCCCACACGGGGGTCGGCACGGCGCGCGGGCATCGGTTCGGCCGGCAGGCGGACCAGCGAGTAGTGCAGCGTCAGGAACAGGCTGCGCGCATCGGGCAAGGTGGAGGGCAGCGTGGGCTGCGGCGTGGTGGGCGGCGCGCCTGGCTGGGGCTGGGCCAGGGTGGGCGCGACGTAATGCGCCTGCACGCGCAGCACGGTCTCGTCCGGGTTGCCACGCAGGTCCACCACGGCCGAATTGGCCTTGTCGAAGCTGTAGGTCTGCCGGTACTGGCGCTGCAGCGTCATGCCCATGCCCAGCAGGTCGGTGACGAACAGCGCGTTGGCATCGATCAGGATGGCCTTGCTGTCCGGGTGGGCCTGGCTGGCCACGGCGGTGCTGCCCAGCAGGCTGTCCGAGAAGGCCGACTTCACGGCGGCCGCCTCCGGCGAGCCCGCGGCGGCGGTGTACTGGTCGTTGCGCGCCACCATCTGCACCTGGTTGGCGATGCGGCGGAACTCCACCACCTGGGCACGGCCCCAGGGCTGCCAGCGGCCCACCATCAGGCCGCCGAACAGGCCGTTCTCGCCCAGACCCTGGGCCAGCTTGGGCGACAGGAAGAAGGGCTTGCCCAGGTCCTCGGGGCGCAGCTCCAGCCAGACCTTCTCGTCCTTCTGCCACAGCGGCAGCAGGCCGTCGATGCGCTTGGCATCCTTGGTGACGGTGGCGAAGGCCGGCGGGCCACCCGCCGCCGGTGCCGCGCCTGCCGCCCCGGGCGCGGCGGGCGCGGCGCTCGCGGTGCCGCTGCGGGCCGGCTCAGGTTTGCCGGCCGCCGGCTTGGCGGCGTCGGTCGTGGCCGGGCCGCCGCCCAGGCTCGGCAGGCTGGCACAGCCGCCCAGCAGCAGCAGGGCGGACAGGCTCACGGCGGTGGGAACCAGGGATCGGTGGGTCAGGCTCATCGCACGGGGTGGGTACAACGGGAACGAAGATCGGCAGCTCATGGCTGCACGGGCGAAGGCTCGGCGACGGTGGCCGCCAGGCCATGGAAACAGGTGCGCAGCAGCCACTCGACCAGGGTCTCGTCGGCGTAGCGGCCGGTGGCGCGCATCACGCCCAGCACCGGGTCGCAGGCGCGGGCAAACAGGGTGAACAGCACCAGCTCGACCGGCAGGCCGGGGTCGAGGTCGCCGGTCCGTTGGGCCTCGACGATCCAGGCGCCCAGGTGCTCGCTGACCTCGTCCAGGCGGGTCATGTAGCGGCGGTCGGCCACCAGGGCGCTGCGCAGCGCGGAGTTCTGCGCCGGCAACGTGGGCATCTTGCCGGCCAGCTGGGTGTGGAGGGCCCAGCGGACCACCCCCTGCAGGCGGTCGATCGCGCGCGCGCCCGGCTGGGCCTGCAGGCGCTGCAGTTCGGCGTGGCAGGCGTCGAGCAGTTGCACCATCGCGGCGGCGGCCAGCGCCTCCTTGGAGTCGAAGTGCTTGTACAGGCTGGCCTTGGCGATGCCGACCTCGGCAGCCACCTCGTCCAGCGTCATCAGCTCGTAGCCCTTTTCGGCCAGCAGGTGCACCACCGCGTCGAGGATGGCCTGCTCGCGCACCTGCAGCACCTGGGTCTTGAAGGACAGCTTCACCATCGCCCGATTCTAGGGGTCGACGGTCACCAGCGCGATTGCCGGGTTGATTTTGTGACTCATCAGTCACGAAAAAGACTACTTGGTCAGCATGGCGATTACCAATCAGTCATGCTTATACCGTCCAGTCACCAAATGAACCGACTGGTCTCAACCCAGGAGACTCCAATGAACCGACTGACCCGACGCGCCGCCCTGGCGAGCTCCGTGGCCCTGCTGGCCGGCCTGACCGCCTGCGGCGGCGGCGGTGACGATCCGAGCCTGCTGAGCGTGACCCAGATCGATCCGAACCTGAGCATCCTGGTCGAGGCCGTCGAGGCCGCCGGGCTGCAGTCCGCCCTGACCGCCGCCGGTCCGTCGACGCTGCTGGCGCCCACCAACGCGGCGTTCGCCAGCCTGCTGGCCGAGCTGGGGGTCGACAAGGCCACGCTGCTGGCCAACAAGCCACTGCTGACCGCGGTGCTGACCTACCACGTCATTGGCGGTCGGGTCACTGCCGCGGACGTGCCGCTGGGCAGCCCGATCGAGCCCGTGGGCGGCGGCTTCTTCAAGGCCGAGGCCTCGGGCTCGACCCTGGTCTTCACCGACGGCCGCAACCGCCGCAGCACGGTGCTGGAGGCCGACCGGCACGCCAGCAATGGCGTGGTCCATGTGGTCGACAAGGTGCTGCTGCCGGCCAACCGCGACATCGTGGCCACCGCCGTGGCCGCCGGCACCGCCAGCCCGCCGGAGTTCACGATCCTGGTCGAGGCGGTACAGGCCGCCGGTCTGGTCTCGGCGCTGCAGGCCGATGGGCCGTTCACCGTCTTCGCGCCCACCGACGCCGCCTTCGCCGCATTGCTGACCGAGCTGGGTGTCACCAAGGCCGCGCTGCTGGCCAACACCACGCTGCTGACGCAGGTGCTGACCTACCACGTCGTGCCCTCGCTGGTGCTGAAGGCCCAGGTGCCGGTGGGCAGTGCGATCACCACGCTGCAAGGCGGCACCTTCACGGTGGACAGCAGCCTGAAGATCACCGACGCACGCGGACGCCAGGCTGGCATCGTCGCCACCGACGTGCTGACCAGCAACGGCGTGATCCACGTGATCGACCGCGTGATCCTGCCCTGACCGCACCACAGCGCACGGAAACGACAAGGCCGCCCGAGGGCGGCCTTGTTCATGGGCGCGATGCCACGCGGGCGATCACTTCAGGGCCTTGTAGCGCAGGCGGTGCGGGCGCGCACCCTCCTCGCCCAGGCGCTTCTTCTTGTCCTCTTCGTACTCGTGGTAGTTGCCGTCGTAGAAGAACCACTGCGAGTCGCCCTCGCAGGCCAGGATGTGGGTGCAGATGCGGTCAAGGAACCAGCGGTCGTGCGAGATGATCATCGCCGAGCCGGCGAACTCCAGCAGCGCCTCTTCCAGCGCGCGCAGAGTTTCCACGTCCAGGTCGTTCGACGGTTCGTCCAGCATCAGCACGTTGCCGCCCTGGGCCAGGGTCTTGGCCAGGTGCAGGCGGCCACGCTCACCGCCTGAGAGGCTGCCCACCAGCTTCTGCTGGTCGTTGCCCTTGAAGTTGAAGCGGCCGATGTAGGCGCGGCTGGGCATGACGAACTTGCCCACGACGATGTTGTCCAGACCACCGGACACGTCCTCCCACACCGTCTTGTCGGCGGCCAGGCCTTCGCGGCTCTGGTCGACGAAGGCCAGCTTGGCGGTCTTGCCGATGCTGACCTCACCCGCATCGGGCTGCTCGACACCCTGGATCATGCGGAACAGCGTGGACTTGCCGGCGCCATTGGGGCCGATGATGCCGACGATCGCGCCGGCCGGCACCTTGAAGCTGAGGTTGTCGATCAGCACGCGGTCGCCAAAGCTCTTGCTGACGCCCTTGAACTCGATCACCTCATTGCCCAGGCGCTCGGCCACCGGGATGAAGATCTCGTTGGTCTCGTTGCGCTTCTGGTATTCGACGTCGCTCAGCTCCTCGAAGCGGGCCAGGCGCGCCTTGCTCTTGGCCTGGCGGCCCTTGGCGTTCTTGCGCACCCACTCCAGTTCCTGCTTCATGGCCTTGGCGCGGGCATCCTCGGCCTTCTGCTCGGCCTCCAGGCGCTTTTCCTTGGCGTCCAGCCAGTCGGAATAGTTGCCCTTGTAGGGGTGGCCATAGCCGCGGTCGAGTTCCAGGATCCACTCGGCGGCGTTGTCCAGGAAGTAGCGGTCGTGGGTGATGGCCACCACGGTGCCGCTGAAGCGCTTGAGGAATTGCTCCAGCCATTCCACCGACTCGGCGTCCAGGTGGTTGGTGGGCTCGTCGAGCAGCAGCATGTCGGGCTTGGACAGCAGCAGGCGGCACAGCGCGACGCGGCGCTTTTCGCCGCCGGACAGCGGGCCGATCTTGGCCTCCCAGGGCGGCAGGCGCAGCGCGTCAGCGGCGATGTCCAGCAGGTGGTCGGTGTTCTCGCCACCGGCCGCCGCGATGATGGCTTCCAGCTCGGCCTGTTCGGTGGCCAGGGCGTCGAAGTCGGCGTCCGGTTCGGCATAGGCGGCGTAGACCTCGTCCAGGCGCTTCTGCGCCGCCAGCGCGCCGCCGATGCCCTCCTCCACCGCCTCGCGCACCGTCTGCTCGGCGTTCATCTGCGGCTCCTGGGGCAGGTAGCCGATCTTCAGGCCCGGCATCGGCGTGGCCTCGCCCTCGATGTCCTTGTCGATGCCGGCCATGATCTTCAGCAGCGTGGACTTGCCCGAGCCGTTCAGGCCCAGCACGCCGATCTTGGCGCCGGGGAAGAAGGACAGGCTGATGTCCTTCAGGATCTGCCGCTTCGGCGGCACGATCTTGCCGACGCGGTTCATGGTGAAGACGTATTGGGCCATGGGTCAAGCCTGTGGGGTTCGGGTGGGGGCCGGTGGCAACCGGCATTTCCGGGCAGCGCTGTCTGTACAGCGCAACGCCCTGCATCGGGATCAACCCGCGATTATCGCCGGAACCCCACCACCCGCGGATCCCCCCCGGGTTGGTGGGCTTGGATTGCGCGCTCACGCCGTGAAGAATCGGCCTCGGCCGAGCGCGATCCGCCGGCCAGCCGGAACTTCCGGACCACCCACCCACATCCGACAGGAGTGTTGACCCGTGCAGACCAAGATCCTGACCCACGCCCTGGCCCTGGCGCTGACCGCGCTGGCAGTTGCCCCCGCCCTGGCCGCGACCGACACCGCCCAGGCCCGCGCCGAGGCCCACCTGGCCCGCTTCGCGGCGCAGACCTTCCACGGCCCGGACCACCGCTACAGCGTGCGAGACGTGGTCATCGATGCCGACGGCACCGAACATGTCCGCCTGGACCGCCAGTACAAGGGCCTGCGCGTGATCGGTGGCGACGTGGTCGTGCACTCGCACGGCTCGGGCAGCTTCCTGGGCGTGTCGCAGACGCTGCAGCGCGGCATCGACGTCAGTGCCACGCCGGTCTACGGCTCGGCGGCGGCCCAGGCAGTGGCCCAGGGCCGCGTGGCCGGTGACGCGCGCGGCAGTGCCCCTGAGCTGGTGGTCTACGCCCGCGGCGACCGCGCCCGCCTGGCCTGGGACACCCGCGTCTTCGGAACCCGCCCCGACGGCACCCCGATCGAGGCCCATGTGATCGTCAGCGCCCGCACCGGCAAGGTGCTCGACAGCTGGGACGACGTGCATGACGCCGCCGCGGCCGGCACCGGCAACAGCTTCTTCAGTGGCAGCGTGCCGCTGACGACCGACCTGGTCAGCGGCACCTACTCGCTGCGCGACCCGAGCCGCGGAAACATGTACACCCTCAACATGAAGAACCGCACCAGCGGCGGCAGCATCTTCACCGATGCCGACAACACCTGGGGCAATGGCACGACGGGCGACACCGCCACGATCGGTGTCGATGCCCAGTACGGCACCGCGGTCACCTGGGACTACTACAAGAACGTCCATGGCCGCAACGGCATCGCCAACAACGGCGTCGGCGCCTACAACCGGGTCCACTACAGCCGCAAGTACAACAACGCCTTTTGGTCGGACAGCTGCTTCTGCATGACCTACGGTGACGGCGACGGCACCACCTTCAACCCCTTCGACTCGCTGGACGTGGCCGGCCACGAGATGACCCACGGGGTGACCAGCCGCACCGCCAACCTGACCTACTCGGGCGAGTCGGGCGGCCTGAACGAGGCCACGTCCGACATTTTCGGCACCCTGGTCGAGTTCTATGCGAACAACGCCAGCGACGCCGGCGACTACCTGATCGGCGAGAAGCTCTACAAGGCGGGTGGCGGCAAGGCGCTGCGCTACATGCACAGCCCCAACAGCGACGGCGCCTCGGCCGACTGCTGGTACTCCACCCTGGGCTCGCTGGACGTGCACTACAGCTCGGGCGTGGCCAACCACTTCTTCTACCTGCTGGCCGAAGGCAGCGCACCGGCCAGTGGCCCGGCCAGCCCGACCTGCGTGGCCGGCAACACCAAGAAGGCCACCGGCAACGCCAGCCTGAGCGGCATCGGCCGCGACAAGGCCGGCGCCATCTGGTACCGCGCGCTGACGGTCTACATGACCAGCAGCACCAACTACGCCGGCGCCCGCACCGCCAGCCTGAACGCCGCCACCGACCTGTACGGCGCCGGCTCGGCCGAGTGGAACGCGGTGGCCGCCGCCTGGTCGGCCGTGCTCGTCAACTGAGGCTGAAGCGGCGTTGCCGGGCGCCCCGGCAACGCCTGCTCAGCGCACCGCCCGCGTGGTGTCGGACAGCGGCGCCAGCATGTCCAGCGGCACGGTCTGGGTCTCGGGCATCGCCCCGGGCTCAGGCCGGTTGTGTTCGTTCCAGGTGTCCATCAGGCCCAGCAGCCGCTCCAGCGGCAGTGGGCGCGCGGCCAGGAAGCCCTGGATCTCGCTGCAGCCGGCCTGGCGCAGCACTTCCAGCTGGGCGGGTTCCTCCACCCCCTCGGCCACGGTGCGCATGCCCAGCGTGTTGGCCAGCGCGACGATGGTGCGCACGATGGCGCGCGCATCGTGGTGGGTCAGCAGCTCACGCACGAAGGCGCGGTCGATCTTCAGCGTGTCAAACGGGAAACGGCGCAGGTACTGGAAGGCCGAATAGCCGGTGCCGAAATCGTCCAGCGCGATCTGCACCCCCAGGCGCTTGAGCGCATGCAGGTTGCGCAGCGCGGTGGCCGCGTCGTCCATGAAGACCGACTCGGTGATCTCCATCTCCAGCCGCCCCGGCGCCAGCCCGGTCTCGGCAAAGGCGGCCTCGACATCGGCCAGGAAATCCTCGCGCATCAGCTGCAGCGGTGAGACGTTGACCGAGATCAGCAGGTCCGGCAGTTGATCGCGCGCCACGCGGCAGGCCTCTTTCAGCACCCATGCGCCCATGTCGCCGATCAGGCCGGACTTCTCGGCCACCGGCACGAACTCGCCGGGCGAGATCGAGCCCAGCTCTGGATGGTTCCAGCGCAGCAGCGCCTCCACGCCGCGCATCTGCCAGGTGGCGATGTCGACCTTGGGCTGCCAGTGCAGGCTCAGTTCGCCACGGGTCAGGGCCTGGCGCAGCTCAGCCTCGATCGTGACCAGGCGCCGGCTGCGCTCGCCCAGCCAGGTGGCGAAGGTCTCGAAGCGACCGCGGCCCGCTTCCTTGGCGGCGTACAGCGCCAGGTCGGCGTTGCCCATGACGTCGTCGATCGACTGCCCGTGGTCGGGGATCAGCGCCACGCCCATGCTGGCGCCCACCATCACGCTGCGCCCCTGGATCTCGCCCGGCGCGTTCAGCACCTGCAGCAGCCGGCGGGCCAGGAGGTCGACCTCGTCGTCGCTGCGCACATCGTCCAGCAGCACCGCGAACTCGTCGCCGCCCAGCCGGGCCACCAAGTCGGCGCGGCGCATCACCGACTGCAGGCGCTGGGCCACCAGCTTGAGCACGCCGTCGCCGACCGAGTGGCCCAGCGAGTCGTTGATGGCCTTGAAATTGTCCAGGTCCAGACACAGCAGCGCGCAGCGGCGCGGCGTGTTGGCGCAGGCGTCGATGACCTGCACCAGGCGGTTGCGCAGCTGGTCGCGGTTGGCCAGGCCGGTGAGCGAATCGAAATAGGCCTGGTAGGTCAGGCGCTGGTGCGCCAGGCGCTGCTGGGTGACATCCGAGATCACGCCGCGCCAGCCCACGGTGCGGCCGCTGTCCTCGACCAGCGGCTTGGCGGTGATCGACCACCAGCGGGGCACGCCGCCGACCTCGACGGTCAGCAGCACGTCGCGGAAGGGCTTGTCGGCGTTCAGGGCCTGGCGCAGCTTGCGCAGGCCCTCGGCCTCGGCGCCGCCGGGTGAGCGGCCAGCCAGCACCTCGAACAGGCCCAGCGAGGACATGTCGAGGTCGTCGCCGAACAGCGCTGCCAGCTTGGCCGAGACATGGGTGAAGTGGCCCTGGCGGTCCACCTCCCAGAGCACGTCGGCCGAATGCTCCTCGAAGTCGCGCAGCAGCAGGCCGACCATCTGGCTCTGGCGCTCGGCCTCGCGTTCCGAGCGCAGGCGCAGCGCCGACTGCCGGGCGGCCGAGCGCACCGCCACGGCGATCACCAGCACGTAACCCAGCAGCATGCCGGCCAGCACCCAGGCGACCGTGCCGCCCAGCCGGGCCACGCCCACGATCGCCCCCGTCCCCAGCGCCAGCGTCCAGGCCAGGCCCGCCTGGGGCACCGAGGACAGCGCAAAGCCACCAGCCGCCATCATGCCGGTGGTGGTGACGGCCACCATCAGCTGCTGGATCGGTGTCAAGGCGTCCAGCCACCCCACCACCGGAACCGTCCAGACGCAGGCCAGCACCAGCGCATGCAAGGTGGCATGCCGGATGGCGCGCGGCGAGGCGCGCATCACCGGCTCGCGCCGATGCCGCAGCCAGCCGCGCAGCGCCACGCCCACGATCAGCAGCAGCACGCCCAGCCAGAGCAGCCAGGCCTTGGCCGACACGCTGCCGCTCACCGCCACCAGCAGACCCAGGGCGTTGAACAGATTGGCCACCATCAGCACCGGCGTCAGTCGGGTGATGCCGGCCAGATGCCGCGCCCGCAGCTCCGCGGACGCGCTGTCCGGGTCGGAGAAGACACGCGTCTCCTCGCGCCAGGCGGCCCAATGACGATGGAAGAACGACAGCGACAAAACCAGGATCCTCGACTGGACCAATGCAGGCCCGGACGGCACGACGGACGATTGTGCGCCCGCAGCCCCCCGCTCTGACCGGGTGCGGGGCTCACGTTCTCTGCATATCGGCCGCTGCGCCTGACGCTGTAGGCTTGCCTGTGGCGCGGATCAGACTGATACACTGGCGCCAGGCGTCGACGGCTCCAGCCCGACGGCGCATGTCGATTCCGACCCGGCCGGCATCCCCGCCGTCCGTCCCTCATCCGCGCGACCCAGGCTGGTTGCCGGCATCACTTGCCGGCCGATGGGCGTGCCCGCTCGCGAAGAGCCCCATGACCTTTGACCAACTCGGCCTTGCCGAACCCTTGCTGCGCGCCGTGCGCGATCAGGGCTATGACCACCCCACGCCGATCCAGGCCCAGGCCATCCCGATGGTGCTGAGCGGCGGCGACCTGCTCGCCGGCGCCCAGACCGGCACCGGCAAGACCGCCGGCTTCACGCTGCCCACGCTGCACCGCCTGGCCGCCGCCGGCCACAAGAAGGACGCGCGTGGCCGCATCGCGATCCGCGCGCTGATCCTCACGCCCACCCGCGAACTGGCCGCCCAGGTCGAGGAAAGCGTGCGCACCTACGGCAAGTACCTGCCACTGACCAGCATGGTGATGTTCGGCGGCGTGGGCATGCAGCCGCAGATCGACCGCCTGCGCAAGGGCGTGGACATCCTGGTGGCCACCCCCGGCCGCCTGCTGGACCACCACCAGCAGGGCACGCTGGACCTGAGCCACGTCGAGATCTTCATCCTCGACGAGGCCGACCGCATGCTGGACATGGGCTTCATCCATGACATCAAGAAGGTCCTGGCCATCGTCCCCAAGCAGAAGCAGAGCCTGCTGTTCAGCGCCACCTTCAGCGACGAGATCAAGGCCCTGGCCGACCGCCTGCTGAACCAGCCGCAGCTGATCGAGGTGGCCCGGCGCAACCAGACCAACGACGCCATCGCCCAGAAGGTGCACCCGGTCGGCCGCGAGCGCAAGAAGGAGCTGCTGGCCCACCTGATCCGCCAGGGCGACTGGCACCAGGTGCTGGTCTTCACCCGCATGAAGCACGGCGCCAACCGCCTGGCCGAGTTCCTGAACAAGGAAGACATCACCGCCATGGCCATCCATGGCAACAAGAGCCAGGGCGCACGCACCAAGGCGCTGTCCGAGTTCAAGGCTGGCACGCTGCAGGTGCTGGTGGCCACCGACATTGCCGCGCGCGGCATTGACATCGACCAGTTGCCCCACGTCGTCAATTTCGAGCTGCCCAATGTGCCCGAGGACTATGTGCACCGCATCGGCCGCACCGGCCGCGCCGGCGCCCAGGGCGAGGCGATCTCGCTGGTCTGCGTCGACGAGGAGCAGTTCCTGCGCGACATCGAGAAGCTGATCAAGCGCGAGATCCCGCGCCAGACCATTCCCGGCTTCGAGCCGCCGGCCGGTGAAAAGCCCGAGCCGATCGTGCTGGGGCGGCGCATGACCATCGGCGTGGGCGCCGGTGGCGGCGGCCGTGGTGGTCGCCCCGGTGGCGGTGGCGGCGGTGGCCGGAGCGCCCCGCAGGGCGCGCCGCGCGGCCCGCGTCCGCCGGCCTCGGCCGGCCAGGGCGGCGCTCGGCC